>JAJZKJ010000325.1 GCA_021804195.1 Acidobacteriota bacterium | reverse complement strand
AGGTGGAGCACGAGCAGCAGGTTATTGCGATTATCAAAAGGCAACATTTTCATCGGCACTTTTCGCAAAGCCGGCAGCGCTACGGCGGCGGCAAATACGGCGCCCAGCACGGCGAAAAAGCTCCATCGCAGCCACCGTCGGTTGAGCAGCGGCGCCATGATGGGATTGAAGAGCTTGTATCGCATGGTCTTTTTTATATCGCCGACGGCATGCGGGTCGGCGGCTTCCTGCAGGGCCTGGTCGTGGGTTTCGCGGTGTTTGTGCCGCAGCAATTGATAGCTAAGCCAGGGCGTAATGCTGATGGCGACGAGCAGGGAGACAATCATGGCGACGGGCACGTTGAGGGCCATGGGGCGCATGTAAGGCCCCATCATGCCGGTGATAAAAAACATCGGCACAAATGAAAGTATGACCGCGAGCGTGGCGGTAACAAGGGGCGGCAGTATTTCGCTGATGGCCTTGAGTGCGATGGCGCGGCTGGCCTTGTTGGCCAAGGCAAAGTGGCGGGCGATGTTTTCGACGTCCACAATGGGGTCGTCAACGAGCAGGCCCAGCGAAAGAATAAGAGCAAAGAGCGTTACGCGGTTGATGGTAAAGCCCAGGAGCAGATTGACGGCCAGGGTGAGGCCAAAAACCACGGGGATGGCCACGGCCACCACCAGCGACTCGCGCCAGCCCAGGCCGATGACCAAGAGGGCCATGACGATTACGACCGCCACGAGCAGGCCATCTACCAGGCCGTTGACTTTATCGTTGGCGGCCAGGCCGCTGTTGCGGGTGATAATCATTTGTATGTTGGAAGGCACCATGGTTGGTGCGAGTTTGCGTGCTTCGGCGAGTACATCGCGGGCTACCCATACGGCGTTGCTGCCCGCCTTTTTGGCAATGGCAATGGTTACGGCAGGCTGCCTGTGGCCCTGCGGCGGTTGGAGCACCATGCGGTTGCGGCCTGGCGGCTCGGCGGATGGTTGGTTAATGATTCGCCCGGGGAAATTGGGGTTTGCCGAGACGTTTCGCGCCGGCCCCCAGCTATGCCAAACATAGCTGGTAACTTCCGCAGCGCCATCTTTAATGGTAGCCACGTCGCTGAGGTATACGGGCCGGTTGTTGTGGACGGCCACGACCAGGGTTTTGAGTTCGTTGGCGTGCGTAAAAGCCCGGCCCACATCCACACGTACAACATGGTTGCTTCGGTTAAATGACCCGGCAACCACTTTGACGTTTGCGGCCATGATGGCCTGTTGAATTTGCAGGAGGCTAACGCCGGCGGATTGCATGGCTCCAAGCCTTGGATAAATGAGGACCTGTCTTGGTAAGCCTCCGACCAAATACGCCCGCGATACATTTTTAATGGCGGCCAGGCGCGGCGCAAGTTCCGCGGCAACCTGGCGCAGCATCATGGGGCCGGCGGTTTTGCTGGTAAGTGTTAACGTAAGAATAGGCACATCGTTAATGGTTTCAGGCCGGATGACCCAGCCGGTGACGCCCGACGGCACAATATCCAGATGTTCGTTTATCTTACGATAAACTTTTACAATGCTCCGCTCCATATCCTGGCCGACAACAAATCGCACCGTTATCAGGGCGCTGCCGCGACGGCTGATGGAGTACACATGATTAACGCCGTCAATTTGATACAGCATGCTTTCAAGCGGGGTGGTTACAAGCTGTTCGACGCTGCGCGGCGAGTGCCCGGGAAAGTTGACGAATATGTCAACCATGGGCACGACAATTTGAGGGTCTTCTTCGCGGGGGGTAATAAGCAGTGCCGCAGCGCCGAGCAGCACGGCGATCAAAATAAATACAATTGACAGCCTCGAATATAGAAAAGCTCGCACGATGCGTTCAATAAAGCCATCGGTGTGCGCATCGTCAGCAACGTTATTGCTCATGGCTTGGCACCCTTTTGGTGGTTTACGTCGGCGGCGGGCAACTCCACGCAATCGCCGGGCTGCAGGCCGCTTAGCACTTCAACGCCAGGCCCAAAGCGGCGACCGAGTTGTAACGCCACCAGGGCCAGGTGATGGCGCGTAAGCACATGCACCAGATCAAGCTGCCCGACATGCTGCACCGCATCGGCCGGGATGAGAAGCGCGGTTTGGCTGCCGAGCGGAATTTGCAGGCGGCCGTACATGCCGCGGTAAACGCCGGGCGGAAAGTCGGCGGCGACTTTTACGGTAAAGGTGCGGCTGGCGGCATGCACCCGCGGCACAACGCGCCGCACGGTGCCGAGAAAGCTTTGATGAAAGCCATCGAGCGAGAGCGGCAATTTTTGGCCGACTGAAAGCCGCCGTGCCAAAGCCTCGCGTACGACGGCCACGAGTTGCATACTGCCGGGGTTGTAAAGATGAGCGAGGGGGGTGCCCGGGGCGACGATATCGCCGCGGTGTACGAGGCGGTCTACGACGATGCCGTTAATGGGCGAAACGATAATGGTGTAGCTTAAGGCCACCTTGGCGGTATTAACGCTGGCGGCGGCGGCGGCGAGCTGTGCGCGTGCGGCATGCACGGCGGTGTTGATAAGGTCAAGTTTTTGACGGGTAACATCGCCGGTTTTGAGCAAGGCGGTGTAGCGGCGCTGGGTGTCGAGTGCCTGAGAAAGTTGTGCGGCGGCCAACTCGCGATTGGCCCGGGCCTGGGCGAGCCGGGCGCTAAGCTCTGCCTGATCGAGTGTGGCGAGCACCTGGCCGCGATGCACGGTCATGCCGGCGTGCAAGTTCAAATGGACAATGCGGCCCATAATTTGCGGGGCGAGCACTGTTTGTTGAATGGGGCTGACAACGCCGACGGCCTCCTGCGTTTGGGGTATTGGGGTTAGCGTGGCGGTTGCGGTGGGTGGATTCCGTGGGGGCGGGGGTGGTGTAATTGTGGTTGTGGAATTAATTTTGGGGGCAAGCGCCCCGATGAGCCAGAGCATAAGGAGGGCGACAACGGCCACGAGCAGCAAAGCGATACCCAGCTTTGCGCTGATGGCGAGCCACCGCTGAAGGCGAGTAGAGTGGGAGATGGCGTGCATGGGCAACCTTTCTCGCTGGATTTTAAGCTATTTTACCACGACCTGTGGTGTTGTCGCCGGCTGAGGCGCAGGGCTTGCAGCCCAGTTTGCGAAAGAGCATTTCGGCGGGGCAAAAGCCGGTGAAGGCCGATTGGATGAGATTGAGGGCAACAAAGGCGGCGAGCAGCAGCCACCAGCGGCTGACCTCGACAGCGAGGGCCAGGCTGATAAGGATCATGGTTCCTGCGACAATACGGACGGCATTTTCAGTGGTCATGGGAGTAACCTCCAAAAAGGAGAACAAAAAGGGCCCAAGCGGGGTGCAAACGCGCTTGCGGCCCATTGCCGCAAGGTTGCCCCGAACAACCAATACTATATGCCAATAAAAGAATATTGTCAACAAGCGTTATAGAAGCGTTATCGCGGCTGTGCCGAGACGTTATTATGGATAGAGATTTCGGACGGTATAGCCCCGCGAAGCGATCGCGGGGTTGCGGGCGGTGTGAAAGCGTGGGGGCGCGGGCACTGGCGCGAGTTCGCATATGCGAAATACTATTATTTTTGCTGGAGCAAGGCACAGCGCTTGCATTGCCGGCGTTGGCGGCGTATATTGTTGGGCTATGAAAAGCCGGGCGAGTATTGTTTGTTGGTGTAAATTTTCTCCTTCCTACGTTTTTGGTCTCATAA
>JAJZKJ010000324.1 GCA_021804195.1 Acidobacteriota bacterium | reverse complement strand
CAGAGCCAGCGTGATGCTGCAACTGGTGGAAACCCTCCAAGGGCAAGACGAAATCGTCGCCATGACCGGCGATGGGGTGAACGATGCCCCAGCCCTGCGCCGGGCGGACATCGGCATCGCCATGGGCCGTTCCGGCAGTGATGTGGCCCGTGAAGCTGCGGCCATGGTCCTGAGCGACGACCACTTCGCCCATATCGTCGCCGCCGTCGCCGAGGGACGGCGGGTCTATGCCAATATCCGCAAGACCCTCCAGTTCATGTTACCCACCAGCTTTGCCCAAGGTCTGGTCGTCCTGCTGGCCGTCTTGCTCGACACCGAAATGCCCATCACCCCCCTGCAGATTCTCTGGGTCAACACCCTCACCGCCAGCACCATGGCCCTGGTATTCGCCTTCATGGGGGGGGACCCCGGCTTGATGCAGCAAGCCCCCCGCCCGCCCCGGGAAGCGCTGATACCGCGCGCCCTCTGGCGCCGAATGGCCATCTTCACCGCTCTCACGGTGACCGTGGTATTCCTGATTTTCCACTATGTCCTTCTCGACCACACCCTGGTCCAGGCGCGCACCTTGGCGGTGGATACCCTCATGACCATGGAGGCCGCCCTCCTCATCGCCCTCTACGGGCGGCCGCGCCAGGATCGGGGAGACGCGGTAGCCGGTCTGGCCCTGTTTCTGGCCCTGCTCGGCCAGTACCTCTTCGGGGCATTACCGGCCCTGCAACGCTTATTCTCTACCAGCAATCTCGACGGGGCCGATCTGCCCATCCTTTTGGGGGCGGGGATTTTATCCTACGGGTTGGCACGTATCCTCTGGGGCGCTGGACCCAGGGCGGTTGCGGCATCAGGGAAAGACACATCCCAAAAGGCCGATGGCAAGACGCCATAGGCCCGCGCGAGAAAGGCGGATGCGGATTCAGCGGCATGGGCCGTAGCCAGGAAACGCCGCCAGTGGCGGGCACCCGGCAAGCCGTGGGCCAGGCCATGGAGATGGCGGGCAAGGCGTGGGGCCGGCAAGGATCCACCGGCCGCCTCGGCATAAAGGCGAAGACCATGGAGGATGGATCCCGGGCTGGGATTCCAGTCTACCCGCCCCAATGCCCGTTCCGCAGCCGCCAGCAAGGCCGGATGCCCATAGGCCGCCCGCCCGATCATGACCCCGTCCACCTGCTGAAGATGCCCGAGAATGGCAGGGACATCCTCTACGCCGCCATTGATCTCCATGCGCAGATGCGGAAAATCCGCCTTCAGGCGATAGACCCAGGCGTAACGCAAGGGCGGGACCTCCCGGTTGGCGGCGGGATCCAGACCCTGGAGCCAGGCATTGCGGGCATGGACGATGAAATGCCCGCAGCCCGCCCCTGCCACCGTTTCCACGAAGCGGGCGAGAAGATCATAGTCTTCCTCCCGATCCAGCCCCAGGCGATGCTTGACGCTCACGGGCAGGCCACTTTCCGCCATGGCGGCCACCAGCTCCGCCACGAGGCTGGGTGCGGCCATGAGGCAGGCGCCGAAGCGACCCGCCTGCACCTTGGGGGAAGGACAGCCGACATTGAGATTGAGGCCGCCATAGCCATAGGCCGCTCCCATGGCCGCCGCCCGGGCCATGGCCAAAGGGCCATCGCCAGCCAGTTGCAGGACCAGGGGATGCTCCTCTTGGGAAAACACCAAAAAACGCTCGGGATCCCGCCCATGGAGCAAGGCGGCCGCCGTCACCATCTCCGTATAGAGGACACAGGACGGGCAAAACAGGCGCAGATAGTAGCGGCAGTGGCGATCGGTCCAGTCCAGCATGGGGGCAACGGAGATGCGGCCTTCCACCCGTCGGGCGGGAACAGAGCTTGGCAAGCGCGGCGCTGCCTCCCTAGTCACGTCCGGGAAACTGCTCACGCACTCAGGACCAGGCCGTCATGGGCAGGGAGGACTTGTGGCGGCAGGAGCGCAGCCAATTCGGCATAATCCACATCATGGGTCATGTGGGTAAGATAGGTACAGCGCGCGCCGATTCGTCGTGCCCACAGCAGGGCCTCTTCCACGTTGAGATGAGTCGGATGCTCCTCATAGCGCAGACAATCAATGACGAGGAGGTCCAGATCCTCCAGCAAGGCCAGGCTTTCGTCAGGGATCGTTTTCAAATCGGTCAGATAGGCCACGTTATTGAAGCGATAGCCGAAAATAGGCAGATTACCGTGCAGGAGCGTTATGGGCGTAACCCGCATCGGCCCAAAACCCAACCCCCCGGAAATCTCCATAATGGAAAGGGATGGTTTCGCCCAGGCGGCATCGGGAGGGAGGAAACAATAACAAAAACGTTCTACCAGCTCTTGCGCCGTGCGGGCATCGGCAAAACAGGGGATGATCTCTTTTTGCGCGAAGTTGAAGGCACGCAGGTCGTCAATGCCGTTGATATGATCTGCATGGAAATGCGTGAACAAAACGGCGCTGATGCTGAGAACGCCGGCACGCAGAATTTGTTGGCGCAAATCCGGCCCGGTATCCACGAGCAGGCGCACATCTCCTTCTTCCACCAGGATGCTGGCCCGCAAGCGCTGATTGCGTGGGTCCTTGCTGCGGCAGACCCGGCATTGGCAGGTCATGACCGGCGTACCCGCACTGGAACCCGTCCCCAGAAAGGTAATCTTCATGCGCCATCCGCTACCGGCACCCGAAAGAGCCGGTGAAAATTGGCCGTGCTTTGGCTGGCCAAATTGCCATAGGGGATCCCGCGAAGATCGGCAATGAATCGCCCTACGTCCGTGACATAGGCCGGCTCATTCCGTTTTCCGCGGTGCGGCGCAGGGGCAAGATAGGGGGCATCGGTCTCCACCAACAGCCGATCCAAGGGAACTCGCCGGGCGATATCCTGCAAATCAAGAGATTTTTTGAACGTCACGATGCCCGAAAAGGAAATATGAAATCCCAAATCCATGGCCGCAACAGCAAAGGCCCAATCTTCGGTAAAACAATGGATAACTCCACCAGCCCGGTCTGCCCCCTCGGCGCGCAGCATGGCCAGGGTATCCTGAGCCGCCTGGCGGGTGTGGATGATCAGGGGCTTTCCGGTTTTTTTGGCCACCTCGATATGCCGGGAAAAACGCTCCTTTTGCCAGGTCGGAGCCTCCCCGCTGCGAAAATAGTCGAGGCCGGTCTCGCCCACCGCCACCACTTTTTCCTGTTGTACGGCGGCCAGGAGATCCGTCTCACTGGGTGAATGTTCCGGCGACTCGTTGGGATGCACCCCCATTCCCGCCCAGAGAGTCTGGTGCTTATGCACCAAATCCAGCAAACGGGGCCAATGCGCCTGGCTGACTGCGGCGATGAGGACCTGCGCCACACCGGCCCGCGCTGCCCGCCCCAGGACTTCCGGACGATCCGCGTCAAAGTCCGCAAAATCCAGATGGCAATGGGAATCCACGATCATCGGCATTTTTAGCTCTTCCACCTTCACGCCTCTCCCTTGCCAGGCAGGTGCCCCACATCATGGCGTTGCCGGTAGGCCTCAAAGAGGCAGATACCCGTTGCCACCGAAACGTTCAGGCTCCCTCCGCGGCCCTCCATGGGAATATGCGCCAAAAAATCGCAATGGGCCCGGGTCAGACGACGCAAGCCCTTTTCTTCGCCGCCCATGATCATCACCATGGGGCCGCGCAGATCCAGTTCATAGAGGCTTTTATCCCCCTCCCCCGCCATCCCCACCAC
>JAJZKJ010000323.1 GCA_021804195.1 Acidobacteriota bacterium | reverse complement strand
TTCATCGAAGACTATGCCCACAGGAACGGCGGCCGACCACCGGCGGATTTAGGCGCACTCGTCGCGGCGCACATCTGCAGATGGTCCGACCTCGTACCACGGTGGGGGCGCATGGGAGCGAGTGGGGGTGCTTCGCGGATTCCGTTCGAGTATCGTCGCCCGGAGAGCCTGCGCAGCCACAGTCGCTACGGCCATCGGCGCCTGATTCCGCTCTTCTGGACCTCCAGACCTTTTTACGGCCGCGCCTACGCCATATGCCTTGTCGGCGGCGACGTCGAGGTCGTCAACGGTGCGCAGCTCGCGGCGATCCTCAAGGCCAAATGAGCACCAGGGGACGGCCACGAATGCCACGCCCTGCCGCAAGCACGCATCACGGCAGCTTTCCCGCCTCGCCCCGGCGCGTTACGATTTCAGCAGGAATTCCATTTTGAGGCCGTGTTATGGTCGCGATCAATAAAATTCTGTTGCCCGAATGCGCCGGTGAAGGGTGCGGTGGCGATACCGACGTTTGCACGGACAGCCGCGTCCACCGCCGCAATGCCGAAAACCGAGTACCGACAACCCGCAACCGTTGCCCCACGCAGCCGCTGGTGAATAATCTCTATCAGGGCATGGCGCTGGATGCGGTGACGGGGCTGTACTATGAACGCAACCGGAATTACAGCCCGACGCTGGGAAGATGGACGAGCCAAGACCCGCTGGGATATATTAACGGGGCGAATACGTATCAATTTGTTGGGAGCGATCCGGTGGGGCGGGCCGACCCGGGTGGCACGCATGTCATGCTAGTCGGGACCGGGATTGCCGACCCGAGCGACATAGCCTTGAAGGGCGCGGTAAACATCTCTGGGCCCCTGCTGGAGCCATGGCGAGAGGTTGCCAGCTACGATCTCAGCATGTCTTTCAACAATGTCAACGGGAAAGTGTTGGTCGGCAACGAGACGTTTCATTTGCACGCGCTCGCCGCAGGCGCTACGCGGGCAGGCATCGCCCCAACAGTGAACTACGTGGACGATGGCAAGGCATTGCTCGTCACGTGGCATCCGGTTGTTTCGCATGGCGGCGCAGGGGCGCCGGGCGCGATCGTGGGTGGCGTTTCCATGGCGCTCGCCGGGACGGCGTTTGGGCAACTCGCAATCCCCATCCCGATCTTTGGATTCTCGATTGGCTTCATCGTCGGGGCGGGCGTTGGGGCCGCCTTCGGGTACGAAAACACGGTGGAATTATTTCCCAGCTACCGCGCGGCGATTTATGCCGAATGGATCGTGAAGCCAGTTGGAAACTGCGGGGTCTCAATCCGGGAGATCGGGTCGGGGGGCTTGGTGGAATACCATTTCAGCATTAGCGGCCCCAGGAATCATATATATTTCACAAGGAGCAGCAATTGAAGGAGGCAGCTGACATTCGCGCCAATGCGCAGGGCAGCCGCGCTTTCTGGGCGGTCCCGATAAATTTAGCCACGCTAACGTTTGCGATTGCCGTCGCGGCGTTACCGGTCTACCTGCCGCAGCCGCCAAGCTGGACATGGGTGCTGGCCAAGAAAAATGACACCAGTCACCGCTATTTCTATCCCGGCTATATGGTTCCGCCCGCGTCGGCGGCGCAGTACCGCGCCGTGACACTCGGTGGCGCTTGCCGCCAAGGGCTTGCGCCTGCGCCCGGCGCCGATCTCATGGTGAGGCTTCTTTCCGGTGGCGAAGACCTGCTGACAGCGCCTGCAGGCCCGTTCGCTGGGGCTGCGGCGTCGCGCCAAGTTATCTTCTGGGCCTCGATGCCGGGCAATCGCTGGATATGCGCGGGGAACGCCGTCCAGTTTGCTGGCGGAGTAATGTGGGAAGTCACCCCGCATCCGCGGCATCGATTCGGTAATTGGCTGCGGTGGTTCTACAGCCTGGCGAAGCCGCGCCCCCTCCTCCCGCTCACGATTACGGTCCTGAGCACTGTAGGCCTCGTCGCATTAGCCTTGGCTTTGGCGCATGCCGCGGGCCGTAGCCGCCGGGTGGACTTGGGGCTCCGCTTGGCTGCGGTAGCGATGGTAGCGGTGTGGTACGCAGTCTCGTGGGCACTGCCCGTGACCAGCACGTTTTTCGCGGCAGTGAGCTTTATTTGGTGGCCAGCCGTTATTCTACTGGCTCTTGCGCCGCTGGTGGCGCCAGTATTGTCCGCGTGGCGGCGAAAGAGGGAGCTTGGCCGGGCGACACCGCAGAAAGCCGCCCATTAAAAAACGTGTATGGGCTGCTATCAAATGTTTTGGATGGATGCAATCAGGCGGCAACTTCCGCGCCACGCCCCGGCGCGTTATGATTCCGTCAGTTGTTCCATTTTCGGGGCGGCAGTATGGTCGCAGTTAATGAAACATCGATGAGCGATCGAAAAACGGGGAGGGCGGCATCGCCGGCCTGCGCCCACGGTAACCCCAACCTCTGCGTTCCACTGCGTCCCCTGCGGTGAAAAAATACTTACCGTCGTGATTAGCCGGCCCTGGTCTCACACCAAGGCGCGAAGAACGCCAAGACGGTACGAAGGAGTCTAAGGAGCTAATTCAAAAATCTTAGCGCCTTTCATTCTTAGCGTGATAAAGAAACAGATCACATCATGCCGCAGGCATGAAGCCATATCTCACGCGGAGGCGCGGAAAGCGTGGAGCCGGTTCGATGGTGCGAGCCGCCCAGGTGCCGGAGCCTCTGCGAACCTCTGAGCCCTCCGCAGTGAAATTAATATAACATCATGGCTGAAAGGCGCACAGGGGCGGTGCGATAAAGCGAGTAGATCCTGCGCGAAATCTTCGTATCTTCTACCGCTTCGTGTAAGAAGAAGCGAATTTGATCACGCGTCCGCATGAAACGGAAGCGACTCTCAGGCCGACACACATCGGATTTTCCGTGTCCCGCCCATTCCAGAAGAGAAAAGCATAACCCCCGAATGGCAATATCATGGGTAAGCAGTCTCTTCGATCCGAAGGGTTGCTCAAATCAGATAAAACGGCGAAAGTGTACGCGTTGGTGCGATGACGTCATCGCGCCGGATCGCGGAAGGTGTATTCGATTGGCGGCGGAAACTCCCAATACAACCGGTGCTTTCGGCTATCTGAACCGAATCGAACGCATCGGCCTGGTGGCGCTGCTTCTGGGCGTGATCATCTTCGGTGTGGTGACGGAAGTGCGATCAGCCTTTCTGAAACGCCGCATGACGGATGTGGATACCTATTTCCGCGCCGCCTGGGCCGTCCGCGTGCATAAAGACCCGTACAACGTCACCGACACCAACGGCTGGCACTATAACTACCCGCCGCTACTCGCCGTCGCGCTCTGGCCGCTGGCCGATGCCCCGGCCGGACATTCCCGCGCCGGTCTGCTTCCCTATGCAGTGAGTGTCGGCATCTGGTATGTGATCAGTATCGTGGTGATCTGGCTCGGAGCGTGCTTTATTGCCCACGCATTTGAGGCGAGCAGCTCTGATCCTATGGTTCGGTCGCAAAAGCGATATTGCCGCCGCTGGTGGGCACTTCGCATCTTACCAATCCTGGTCTGCATGCCGGCGCTGGGCCGGGCATTGGCCCGGGGGCAGATCAATTGCGTACTCCTGATGCTTTTTTGTCTCGCCGGCGCCGCTCTGACTTGGCGCAAGCAAATTGCCGCCGGCTTCTGGCTGGGACTCACTGCCGCCATCAAAGTGTTCCCTGCGTTTTTATTGTTGTATGCC
>JAJZKJ010000322.1 GCA_021804195.1 Acidobacteriota bacterium | reverse complement strand
ATGCCCGGCAGCGTGAACGTTGCATGCAGAAGCGACATGACGCCCATCAACAGCAGCAGATTCATCAGCAGCGCAATGTCGGCAAACGCACCGGTAATCGTGTAGTAGGTAAACATGAACAGCAACACCACGATCACGGCTATCACGGCACTGCGCAAGCCGGCGCGCAGATTGTCCGCTCCCAGCGTTGAGCCAATGGTTTGAACTGATATGGGCTGCGATTGCAGCGTAGCCGGCAGCGAACCGGCGTTGAGGATCTGGGTGATCGTGCGGCCTTCATTGGCAATGGATCGAGCCGCCAGCACATTGTTAGCCGTGCCCAGCGTTATCTGTCCCTGCTTATGAATAATGCCTCGAATGCTTGGCGCCGTAATTGCCTTGCCATCCAGCAGGATCGCCATATTCTGGTTGCGATTTGCGCTGGTCAACTGTCCCATGTAGTAACCGCCAGCGTCATCAAGGTTGAAGTAAACCGTCGGCTGGCCCGTACTTGGATCAGACCCAAACTGAGCCAGTTCAACCTTCCACGGTTTAAAGCTTGGCGAATGAGTCATCATTTTGCCCGGAGCATCATACAAAAGAATGTAGTGCCGCCCCTGGTACTCACCGGTTACATAATAGGGCGGCTCGCCAGGCTTAGGCAGTAGATCTTTGCCATTGACAGGGTCAATTTCAAACCAGCGCAGACCAGCGGGAGTGATGGCATTATGCGGCCCTTTGGCCTCGAGTTGCCGAACAGCCGTCATCATACCGGGCAGACTTGGACTGGCCGCAATTCTAAAATCAAGCACACCGGCGCCGCGCAACAGCCGCTCGAGTTCCGCGGGGTTGTCGAGCCCGCCGCTATGCTTACGCAAATTGCTGTACGCCGCCACAAGCTGGTGAATAACCGCAGCCCGCCCCGGATGATTCGCAATCAACTGGCTTAAAGAAGTCTTCGCTTGGGCGTTGCCCGTGTCGTAAATGGCTTCAAGCACATTCGCCAGTTGCCGCACGTTGATGTTTTCCGCCAGCACGGCATTCAATGCCTGCTCATACGCAGTTTCAGTATTGTTCAGCCTCTGTAAAAGCGCATCAGGCAAATCGGTTGGACTGTAGCGCCCCGCAGCCTGCCTTGCGCTGTGGTACGCATCGTAACTTATGGCAAGCTGCTGGAGTAATGCCAGCCGCTTCTGATTGGTTCCCGCGAGAGCCGCAATATCCTTCTCACGAAGACTGGCGGGCCGCGCAGCCATAGCCGCATTGATTTGCGACGGTTGAATGTTGTCGGCCAGAAGTTTATCAACAAGCTTTTGATAGGCAGCCTGTGCCTGCCGCGATTTCTCATCAGCCAGCGGCATCTGAATTTCGATGCGGTTACCGCTAAGCACACGCCACACCAAATTGCGCACGCTTTTTGGGTCTACGCGCTTTTTAAGCACATCCACCACCTGCTGCGCCAGCCGGTTGGGATCGCCATGAAAGCCCTTCGGAATGTTGAGCTGGTAAATGAGGTCCGTGCCGCCGGAAAGATCAATGCCGCCCTTGACGCCATTGAAGTAGATGCACAGCACCGCCAGCGCGATCGCCGCAAATATAAGTCCGAACCTTGCCCATAAGTTTGTCTTCATATCGTTTCCGAGGCTGTTGTTGCAAAGATGGTTTTCGATTTCAGCTGTCAGCGAAAGCCGACGAGGCGGTTATCAATTTTTGCCGTCGTCGCCCGGCTTATCGTCCGGCACCACCGAGGCCACGGCCGTTTTCAAAAATCGCGCTTTGATGTTGTTCGATTCGTCAATCTTCAGAACAATGTCGTCGTCACGCACATCCACGACCGAGCAAACCATACCCCCGGTGGTTACGACGCGATCCCCCTTTTTCAGCGACGCCATCATCTGCTCGCGCCGCTTTTGTTCCTTTTTGGGAGCCCGCATTAGAAAGAACAGAATTAAAATCAAACCCACCGGTAATATCAGCCTGGTGAGCGAGAATCCTTGATCGGGTGCCGGCTTCTTTGAGACCGGTGCTTTGGCAGCCGCATTAGCAGTTGCGGCGCCGGCT
Organism: Acidobacteriota bacterium; assembly: GCA_021804195.1. The sequence continues at coordinate 1,663 of JAJZKJ010000322.1, read as the reverse complement.
GTTGTCACACTCGTTGCCGCTTGCTGCTGGCCTGCAGCGGCAGCATGGCCTGCGCCCGCCGCCGGAGCAGCCGCAGGCGCGGCCCCCGGTGCGCCGCCCACAACGGGCATGGCCACCGGGGCGCTATTGTCGGCCAAGGTCACAGCCCCCTTACCGCCCGGGGCCAATATGCCAAGTGCCACCATTAATGCCAATACCGCTAACTTACGTTGCATAACTGTTCCTCTTAATGTTTCACTTGCCGGACGCCGGACGCCTGCCTTCAGGCGACACACCAAGCCGGCAAATTCACCCGGCCGGCCACAGGGCCGGAGCACCGGGCCGCCACCAAATGTAAGTTTGGATTCTCCGCAGCCGCCGGATGCCGGCGAAACCGGCATTACACGCCATTTTCGCCCCTGATAGCGCCCGCATCGGGCGCTTTCAGGGCAGAAAGGTTATTCTCCCGTATAGCACGCCTGATGTCCAGCATCCAGCGCTGAAAGAAACGGACATTATGTACCGACACAAGCGTTGGCCCAAGCATCTCCCCCACCGAAAACAAGTGCCGAATGTACCCTCGCGAAAACTCCCGGCAACAGAGACAATCACAACCCGCTTCCAACGGCCGGGCATCACTTATGTATTGCGCATTGCGCAGCCGCATCGGCCCATCGTATGTAAATGCCAGGGCGTTGCGGCCGTTGCGCGTGGGCAGCACACAGTCGAACATGTCCACGCCGCGCTTTACCGCCTCCAAAATGTCACGCGGGTAACCAACCCCCATCAGGTACCGCGGCTTATCCGCCGGCAACAACGGCGCAGTGGCGGCAATCGTCTGGACCATACGCTCGTGGCCTTCACCAACCGCCAACCCGCCGATGGCGTAGCCGGCAAAGTCCAGTTTGATCAGTTCCGCCGCACATTCGCGCCGTACCTCGGCATTTGTGCCGCCCTGAACAATGCCAAAGAGCGCCTGAAGGCCCTGGGGGTCCAATCGCTCGTGCTCCCGGCGGCACACCTCGGCCCACCGCAGTGTGCGGCCTATTGCATCCCGTAGACGTTCTGGTGAGCAGTCGGCCGGAGGACAATCATCAAATGCCATGGCAATATCAGCGCCGAGTTGATGCTGTACGCGCATGGATTCGAGCGGGCCTAAGTGAATTTCCGCACCATCAATGTGCGATTTAAAAATGACGCCGTCGTCGCCAAACTCGCGCAAGTCCGCCAGCGAAAAAACTTGAAATCCACCTGAATCGGTAAGCATGGGGCCGCGCCAACCGCTGAATTCCTGCAACCCACCGAGTGCCGCCACCACAGCCGACCCGGGCCGCAACATCAGATGATACGTGTTGCCAAGCACTATCTGACAGCCACAATCGCGCAGCATCGCCGGCGTAAGTCCTTTGACGCTGCCGCGAGTGCCCACCGTCATAAATGCGGGTGTGTCAAACCCGCCATGCCCAGTTTCCACGCGACCAAGCCGCGCCGACGTATGTGAATCCTGCCCTGATACCGTAAACGTTATTCCCATGGCCCAAGCTTATATTGGCTCTAAGCCGGGCGGTAAAGCGCCGCCGTGTTTCTTAGACTCCTCCGCCGGCCGAAAATTTTTCTAAAAAAATACCCGGCCACGCTTAACGAATGCGGCTTTTTCGATTATTCTTCAAGGGTATTGCCGCCG
>JAJZKJ010000008.1 GCA_021804195.1 Acidobacteriota bacterium | reverse complement strand
GGCTTGTCCGCATCCGCCACCGGTCCGGGAATTTTCTGAACAATGATTTCCAGCAGCGGGCGCATGTCGCTATCGGAATGGGCCGGATCCAGCCGGGCGAAACCCTCCCGCCCGGAGGCATACACCACCGGAAAGTCCAGCGCGTCGTCATCCGCTTCCAGCTCCACGAATAAATCGAAAATCTCGTTGAGCACTTCGTTCGGCCGCGCATCCGGGCGGTCGATCTTATTGATCACCACGATCGGTTTGATGTGGTAATGAAATGCCTTCTTGAGCACGAAGCGGGTCTGCGGCATGGGGCCTTCGAAGGCGTCAACCAGCAACAGAACGCCATCGGCCATTTTCAGCACGCGTTCCACCTCGCCGCCGAAATCGGCGTGGCCGGGGGTGTCGATGATGTTGATTTTCCGCGCGGCGCCCCGCACATCGGTGTAGTTCATCGCCACATTCTTGGCCAGAATGGTGATGCCGCGCTCCCGTTCCAGGGGGTTGTTGTCCAGGATCAGCGTGCGAACATCGAACTGGCCGGTGTGAAACATGCCCGACTGGCGGAGCAGGGCGTCCACCAGCGTGGTTTTGCCGTGATCCACATGGGCGATAATGGCGATATTTCGTAACTCGTCGCGACGTTTCATATTATTGTTTTTCATCTTAAGCGGTCGGCGGAGCAAGCCCGGCCAAACCATGTATCATACGGCATTTGATCTTCCGCACCAAGCGAACCCGATTCTTTCAACCTTGGAAAACTCAACATTCGCCCACGGCGGCGGGTTTGACGAACCGGCGCCACCGGCCTAATCTATCCCCAGTGCGATTTTCCGCCCGGCCCGCCCCTTGCCGTTACGGCCCGTCCCGATAACTATTCGGAATGGCCGTTGGGCTTCGCAAAGGGACGGGCAACAGGCTCGTTAACGCAGGAGAACCTTGATGCCCAAACCCCGTCGCCGCCGTAAGATCGGCAGTAAGAAACGTCACGCCAAGTGGAAAGCCCGCCATCACCAACAATAAGAACCTATCTATTGAGATAGTTTCAAAAACCCGCTTGTTCCACCCGCGGACCGCGGATCTCGGGATAACGCCGGCACCCGCGCCGCGGGCCGCCGCAGAAGGTCATTCTTCCAGCGGCGTACCCTGGTCCACCGTGCGCCGCGCGATGGTTCGCACGCGATTAATCGCCGCCAGGTACGCCTTGGCGGAAGCTTCCAGAATATCCGTGCTCAAGCCCCGGCCACGCACTTTCCGGTCGCTGTGTGTTAATTCCACAATCGCCTCGCCCTGTGCCTCGCGACCGCCGGTGAGGCTGCGCACCTGGTAGGAATCCAGGCGGGCGCTGATGCGCGTCAGCCGTTGGATAGCCGCGAACATGGCGTCCACCGGCCCGTCGCCGGTGGCGGCGTCGGTGATTTGGGCGCCCGCGCTGTCGACCAGCGTGACCATGGCCGTGGCCACGCCCTGCGTGCCGGCCATCACCTGCAAAGCCTTCAACTGGAACAACTGCTGATCCGAGGCGAGCTGCTCTTCGGCCAGCGCTTCGAGGTCTTCATCGTAAATCTCTTTTTTCTTGTCGCAGAGAACCTTGAACTTCTCGAACGCCCGATCCAGCGCCGCTTCATCCAGGCGAAGGCTCAATTCCTCCAGCCGCTGGCGGAAGGCGTGCCGCCCGCTGTGTTTGCCCAGCACCAGCGTGTTCCGCACCAGACCAACATCTTCCGGCGACATGATCTCGTAGGTGCGGCGCTCCTTGAGCACCCCGTCCTGGTGAATGCCCGCCTCGTGCGCAAAGGCGTTCTCTCCCACGATGGCCTTGTTTCGCTGTACGTGCAGCCCGGTGAGCGTGCTGACCAGGCGGGAACAGGGCACGAGCCGGCGCGTGTGGATGCCGGTGGCGAAGGGGAAACGATCCTGGCGGGTGTGGATCGCCATGACGATCTCTTCCAGCGCCGCGTTGCCGGCCCTTTCCCCGATGCCGTTGATGGTGCATTCAATCTGCCGGGCGCCGCCAAGGACCGCGGCCAGCGAATTGGCCACGGCCAACCCCAGGTCGTCGTGGCAGTGGGCGCTCCAGACGACATCTTTCGCGCCTGGCACGCGGGCGAGGAGATCCTTAAACATGGCCAGGTACTCCGGCGGCGTGGCGTAGCCCACGGTGTCCGGGCAGTTGATGGTGGTGGCGCCGGCTTCCATCGCCGCCTGAACGATCTCGGCCAGGAAGTCCGGTTCCGTGCGGCTGGCGTCTTCCGGAGAAAATTCGACATCGGGTACGTACTCGCGGGCCAGTTTCACATTTTGAACCGCCAGGCGGATGATTTCCTCCTTGGCTTTTTTGAGCTTGAACTCGCGATGAATTTTGCTGGTGGCGCAGAACACGTGCACCCGCCCGCGGGCGGCATACCGCACCGCTTCGCCGGCCCGGCGAACATCTTTATCCGTACAGCGGGCCAGGGCAGCGACGGTGGAACCGGTGATTTCCGAAGCAATGGTGCGGACCGCCTCAAAATCGCCGGGGCTGGTGATCGGAAACCCCGCCTCAATCACATCCACGCCCAGTTGTTCCAGGGCATGGGCAATTTCCAGCTTTTCCTGCAAATTCAGCGATGCGCCCGGCGACTGCTCGCCGTCGCGCAGCGTCGTGTCGAAAATGATCAGGCGTGTTTTATCGCCTGGAAGCGGTTGCGTTTTTTCGTCCTTAGCCATGGTCGTCTGCTCCGATGATGTTCCGCCGCTTGATAAAAACCATAAAAAAACCCTGCGAGGTTCGCTCGCAGGGTCTTGTTTTCAAACAAAATTGCGCACCCTAGGAGCGATTCCCGATGGCGATCGGGATAAGCACCAGATCCGGAAGGTTCAGCCGTGTGGCATGTTGCGTCATGAAAGAACCCAACCTCGTTTCCACATAAAACATTAAATTTATTGCAGGCGAAATGGAAAGTCAAGCGATCAGCCGCTGGAATATGTCCCGCCATAACGTGTCGGCGGCCAGGCGCTGCGCTGCGGATTCCCGCGCCATGAGCCGGGCTTGTGCCTGGTCGTCCAACAGCTCCAGGTTTACCCGCACGTTCAACTGGCAAGCTTCCACCGCCGCGCGCGCCAGGCCGGCGGCGACGCCCAGATCGGAAAGAAGCGGGGGGTTGGTTTTGTCCACCAGCCCGCGGCAGATTTCCAGAACTTGCAGAGCCAAAACGCCAACTGTTTGCGGAATGAGGATCGCTGCCCGCAGCGCCGGAGCGAAATCCGCCGCCAGGCGTTTTTCCGGGGGCAACTTAAGCAGTGGATGGAGCGTTTCGTAAGCGGCCTGGTCTTCTTCCATGAGTTCTTCCAGCAGGGCCATCGCTTTGCCGAGGCGGGCGGAATAATCGCGCAATTCCGGTTCCACGGCGGCAAAACGCCGCTTGCCAATGGTGTACGCCACGGCCATCTGCGCTTGTGCGGCGGCGAGCGCCCCGGTCAAGGCGGCCAGCGAGCCGCCGCCGGGGGTGGGGGTTTTCGCCGCCAGAAGCTGGAGAAACGCATGAATGGTCTGGTCCGTCAGTGGGACGCGGGAGGCCGGTTCGGAAGTTGCGATCTTCTGCACGATTCACCTTGGAGCGCCGGGATTTTTTCAACGACCCGGCAAACAACGAATATTCGCCGCGGGCTGTTTTTGTCGCCAAAACACAGAATATGATTTTACCGCCTCGGCGCCCCATGCACAGCGCAGCGCCCGGCGCCGGCCCGGAGGTCCGGAGAGGCCGGCCTGCTCTCCATCTGAAATTTCAAACCTCCAATACCGGGGCAAGAGTCTTGCGCCGGATGGATTTTCTGGTTAAACTGTCGGAGTAATTGATCGGCCTTTTCGTGGAGACGAAAATGGTGGAAAAACGCGCCCGCAAGAAAAAATCAAACCACGCCGGAAAACAACGCCCGGCCGCCGCGGTAGCTGACCGGACGGGCGGCGCCTCCGTAACCGCCGGAGAAAGCCCGGCTGCCGAGCGCCCCGCGCCTGTTGCCGGGATGGGGCTGGCATTTGAGCAGCCGATTCTGAAACTGGAGCGGCAAATTCAGGACCTGCTGGTTCTGCAGGAGGAAAAAGGCGTCGACTACAACGCCGAAATCATGCAGTTGCGGGACAATCGCACGGCGCTGCTGAAGAAAACCTACCAGAATCTGACCGCGTGGGAGATCGTCCAGGTGGCGCGTCATCCGAGCCGGCCGCAGACGCGCGATTACATTGAACTGCTGGTTAAAGATTTTGAGGAACTCCACGGCGACCGGCGCTTCGGCGACGACAAGGCAATTGTGACGGGAACGGGGCGCATCACCGGTCATAAGGTGATGCTGGTGGGCCATCAAAAAGGGCGGGACACGAAGGAAAAGGTGGCGTGCAATTTCGGCTGCGCCCATCCGGAAGGATACCGCAAGGCGCTGCGGAAAATGCAATTGGCCGCAAAATTCGGCCTGCCGATCGTCACGTTCATTGATACGCCCGGCGCCTATCCGGGGTTGGGATCGGAAGAACGTGGCGTGGCCGAGGCCATCGCGGTCAACCTGCGGGAAATGGCTCTGTTGCCGACGCCGATCGTCTGCATTGTGATCGGCGAGGGCGGTTCGGGCGGGGCGCTGGGCATCGGCGTGGGCGACCGGCTGGCAATGATGGAGTTCGCCTGGTACAGCGTGATCTCGCCGGAAGGGTGCAGCGGAATTCTCTGGAAAGGTTCCCAGAACGCACCCGACGCGGCCGAAGCGCTCAAACTCACCAGCGGGGAACTGCGCAAGCTGGAGGTGGTGGACGAAGTGATCCGTGAACCGCTCGGCGGGGCGCATCGCAATCCGCGCGCCGCGGCCGACGCCCTGGAAAGATATATCGACCGATCCCTGCGGGAACTCGGGGCGTTGGACGCGGCGCGCCTTGTCGAAGAACGCTACCAGCGTTTGCGGCGCCAGGGTTGCCGGGCGCTGCAAGCGGATTAATCGCCGGTGGAAGAAGTTAAAGAGAACGGTTTGGATACCTCATCCAGAAAGACTCCAAATAGAAAAGACTCCAAATAGAAAGTGAGCGGCATCATGATGGACATTCCAACGCTGGCCAGGCGAATAAAAGAAATTGCTTATCTGGAGGGCGATTTCACGTTGCGATCGGGAAAAAAATCCCCTTACTATCTGGACAAATATCTTTTTGAAACGCAGCCGGACATCCTGGCGGCGCTGGGCGCTCATCTGGCCGGGCGGCGCTCGGGGGCGACGGTCCGCATCGGTGGCGCCGAGCTGGGCGGCGTGGCGTTGGCGGCCGCCGCCAGCCTGGCCAGCGGTCTGCCTTTCTTTATCGTGCGCAACGCCCGGAAAGGCCACGGCACGAACAGGGTCATCGAAGGGACTATGGCGGCGGGAGATGCGGTGCTGCTGGTGGAGGACATCGCCACCACCGGCGGGGCGGTGCTGGCGGCGGCGAAGATCATTACCGCCGCCGGCGGGCGGGTGGAGAAGGTTGTGGCGGTGATCGACCGGCAGGAAGGGGCCAGGGAAAATATCGAAAAAGAGGGGTTTATATTTGAATCGATTTTGACCCGTCAGGACCTGGGTATTTAGAGCTTGTCTATTGAGATAGTCTCTTAAGTTTTTTCGACCGTTCCGGCGCGAGACGTAATGATGGATCAGAAAAACCACCGCCGGCATCGCGTCCGAAAATGGATCACGACGACGCTCAAGATTCTTATTGCGGTCGTGGGGTTATGGTACGTCATATCGCGCATTTCCTGGAGCGATCGCGTAATTATCCCCAGAGGAATGGTGATCCGGAACGTCACTTTTGTCCATCCCGCCGTGGTGGAACTTCTGGGCTGGCGGGGCAAACTGGCGCGGGTGCGGTTTAAGAACCAAACGATCACCGTGCGCCTGCCTTCCGGCCGGGTGGTTCGCGGCTTGGCGACTCGCGCTCCGCTTGATTTTCCGTCGGTGCTTCTGTTGCCGCGTAATTACCTGGCGCATTCCAGCGGCAAGCTGGAAATAAAATTCGGTTTGGAGCACCTTCTCACCACGGCCAACCCGTGGCCGCTGGTTGCGGCGCTGCTGCTGCTGGGACTGCCCTTTCTGATTACGACATGGCGCTGGCGGAAACTCCTGGCGGTGCAGGGGCTGAACCTATCCTATGGAAAATGCCTGACGCTGACTTTCGTGGGGCAGTTCTACTCAACCTTTTTGCCCGGGACCACCAGCGGCGACGTGGTGAAAATCATCTACACGGGGCGGATCACCGGTCAGAAGACCAAAAGCGCTATTACCGTTCTGCTGGACCGTGTGATCGGGCTGGTGGGGTTGATGATCGTCGGCGGCTTGGCGGCGGGGGGGCAACTGCTCTTGGATCTGACGTATCGCCGCGCCGGAGTCGGACGGTCGGCGGATCCCCTGCTGCTGCATGTGCTGGGTCTTATTGCGCTCCTGCTGCTGGCGCTGGGGGCGGGGGCGATGGTCTATTTTTCCACCCGCCTGCGGCGGTGGCTGGGGATGGACGCCCTGCTCGCCCGGCTGCCGTTGCCGGAATTCATCAAACATGCCGACCGCACGCTGCGCGCTTACCGCGGTCATAAAGGCGTGCTGGCCGCGACGCTGCTGGCGAGCATGGTTTCCCAGGCCCTTCTGCCACTGGCCGGATGGCTGGCGGGACAGGCCTTCGGGATGCGCGCCCCCTTCGGATTTTACATGGCTTATATACCGGTGGCGGTGCTGGCGTCGAGTCTGCCGATTGTCCCGCCGCAGGGTCTCGGAGTGCTCGACGCGCTGATCTTGCACTTCTTCGTGATACGGGGCGTGGACACCGCCAGCCAGGCGTTCGCTCTGGCCCAGGCCATCCGTTTCATGCCGATTTTCTGGAACATGCTCGGAGCGTACTGGGTGGTCCACGATCACTACTCACGACCCCATCTGGAAAGCCTCCAAGAATTGGCGCCGGAGAATGGCGCGGCCGCACCGGCGGGAATGTGAACGAGATTATCGCAGTATGGTTTACGGTTACGGAAGGACGGCCGTGGATTTCCATCCACGGCTGCGGGGGGGGCGACCATGGAGCAGCCGCGAGGATCGCAATCCCGCGGCCGTTTTGTGCGCCGCCGCGAGCAATCATATTTGATATGTTGTTGGCAAAAATCGGCATCTAACACTAAAATATGATCCTTATATTGCCGATGGAGATGGTATGGACGCGGCACCGGTCCAACTGCACAGCCCTAACGAGATTGCCCGCCAACTGGCGCAGCACGTCCGCACCGAACGTCTCCGCCGCCAATGGAAACAGGAGACGCTGGCCAGGCGTTCGGGCGTGTCGGTGGCAACCATTCGCCGGTACGAACGTACCGGCCACACGTCGCTTGTGAACCTGCTGAAGCTCTGCCACGCGTTGGGCCGGCTGGATGAGTTCGCCGGCTTGCTCCAACCGCCACCCGCCACGTCGCTGGCCCAACTCGAATCCCGTGCCACCAAGGTCCGGGGGCGCAAACGAGGTGTGCGATGAGGCAACTGACGGTCAAACTGCAACGCCGGCCAGGCGACGCTCTGACGGTCGGCACGCTGGCAGAGCATGATCGACACACATACTTCGAGTACGACCCCACATTTCTCAACACCGGCTTTGAGCTCTCGCCCTTCAAGCTGCCCGCCCGGCCCGGCTTGATCGAACATACCGACCGCGCGTTCGGTCCGCTGCCCGGCGTGTTCGACGACTCCCTGCCCGACGGTTGGGGTCTGCTATTGATGGATCGTCACTTCCGCCGCCAGGGTGTCGACCCCATGACGTTGTCCCCGCTCGATCGGCTCGCCCACCTCGGCGCCCGCACCATGGGCGCTCTGGTCTACCATCCGCCGTCCCGCCAACTGCCCGAGCGCGACGAGCAACTGATCAATCTCTACGATCTTGGCCGCAATGCCGAGGATGTGCTCGAAGGCGACGCCGCCGAGGTGCTGCCCGAACTGATGCGGGCTGGCGGGTCGCCAGGCGGCGCCCGCCCCAAGGTACTCGTGGGCGTCCAGGGCGACCGCATCATCTCGGGCGCAGAGGATCTGCCCGAGAGATTCCTTGGTGGCGGGGGCGAGCATTGGATCGTCAAGTTCGCCGCCAAGGCGGACGCTCCCGCGGCCGGTCCCGTCGAATACGCGTATAGCCTGATGGCCCGGGCCGCCGGGGCGGACATGCCGCCGACTCGCCTATTCGAGGTCAGGCGCGGCCGCAGTGTCCGGCGGTACTTTGGCGTCAAACGGTTCGACCGCGCCGCTGAAAACCGGCGCGTTCACATGCACACCTTCGCCAACCTGGTGCACGTGAACTTCCGCATCCCCGCGACCGACTACGCTGATCTGTTGAAGGTGACGCGGGCGCTGACACGCAACCATGCCGACCTGCTGCGCCTGTTTCGGCTGATGCTGTTCAACATCGCCGCCCACAACCGCGACGATCACGCCAAGAACTTCGCCTTTACGCTCGACGATCAGACCGGCGAATGGTCGCTCGCCCCCGCCTACGACCTGACTTACTCGCCCGGCCCCGGTGGCGAGCACACCACCACCATCCTCGGCGAGGGCCGCCAGCCAACACGCGGCCATTGCTTGAAGCTGGCCGATCAGTTCGGACTCAAACCCGGCGAAACTCGTCCCATCATCGACCAGGTCAACACCGCCATCAGCCACTGGCGCCGGTTCGCCGAGCAGGCGGGCTGCGCGAAGAAGATGGTTGTCGCGATCGGCAAGGCAATCGCCGCAATCTAACCCAGCGTGAGATGGTTCGTCGTACCGTTGTGGTGAATCAACCTCTCCGCGGCTCCGTGTGAGTTCGTTGTTGTCCTCATCAGCGTTTCACATGCCGGCGTTCATAGGTGTCCAGGATACTGTGGTACACGTGGTATCTGGGATTTTAAACGCGTAGGAATATCTTTCGACTTGCTTGGACTGTTCGGCAGCGTAAATTGTTCGCGATACAGAGAGGCTGTGGTCGTGCTCGGCTACAGCGGCCAACCCCGTCTCCAATTTCTGAAGATCAGCGTCCATCTGATTTCTCCTTCGGTAGCGAAAGTGGTTCGCTCGAATCCGATAACAAATCGATTTTCCGCCTCATTTCTCAGTGCCTACCACTTCGCCTCACGGAGTTTGGAAGCAATTTCCTTGACGTTCGATGGGTCGATATTGGTTTTGGGGATTACCTCCCGCAGGTCGTGGAAAAGGGGACCCTGGATTGCATAAGGCGAGTCCTTTCTGTACTCCGTTTGCTCGGGGACTCCACAGAAGAAGCGATGGCCAGTTGAGACCTCCCATCCAAGGTCTTTCTTGGCCGCGTTTATTATGCCGATTATTTTGCTGTCGTATTCGGTTGTTTCGCGCCCGTCGACCAGCGTCTTGGTGAGGCGATCATTGACATATTCCGCGTCATAAATTGAGTCAACTGCCCAGATGCACGGCACATTTTTTTGTGCATATATTCCTAGAAATTTGTGTTTTCTATAGCCGCGATCTTGCGCATGGAAATAGACGCCGAATTGCTGGTTAATTTTTACCGTTTCGCTGCACGGAACGATTCGGAGGAGGAATTTCGATTCATCGAACAGCCCCGTGTCACTGCAATAGTCTATATAATCTTCCACTAACGCAAGCATCTGCGGCTCGTGTTCCTTGAACATCGACTTAATTTCGTGGCAAATATCCTCGTAGGTGATGTTGCGAAAAACGAGGCTGGGAACTTGTTTTGCGATTTTGCCCCCCTCTATGGCGGATAACTGTTGTCGTTGTCGGGTTAGCAGGAGAAGTATTTTCTGGGACTCATTTGAAAAGCTAGTTGCATGCCGGGAGAGTTGGTCTAGGTTGACACCACTGTTGACCTTCGATTCCACAAGAATCTTGAAGCTCCGTTGGATTATGGCGCCATCAGGCACCGATTGTTTGTTGCGCGGCTGCTGGTTGACTTCGATTCCCACAACTATTTCCTCCCCGCAAAGCTTGGTTAGCAGATTCGACAGGTGCTGCGGGGAATAATCGTATATGCGAGCGAGGAGTTGGAGCGTGTTATTTGTGACAGTATTCTCTTGGCCTGAATATCGCGGAAAATAATGGATTTTAGACACGTGTGGCTCCTTTCGCGCTCCCCGTTAAGACGATGTGACTGGGTGCATTGCGGGGACGGCATGCACCTTCACGGGTTATTCTGATGATGGCACCATCATATTTCACTTGCCCCAAATGCGACTCTAACTGGGATCCCTATTGCCCGCAAGCTTTATGCGCTAATGTTCTGTTAAACCGGCTCCCATCATTTCCGCCAGCGCCTGCGGCGTGGCGACTTTTTCTCGTCCATCAGCAGCGTGTTTTTATCTGTTGGAGTGTACCCGGTACGGTGAAACCGGAATTTGACCCAACCGCATATAAAACAAGCACTTACGGTTTTTTATGCGTAGAACTTCGGATTAAGTTAACGCTTATGGTGAGGACGCCCCGCACTCCCAGGGGCGTCCGAAAAATTACCGCGCCCGTCGCACCGCGGCGAACCCCGGATAGGCAAGCGGGCTTCGCCCCCCGCGCTTTGGCAAACGCATGGATATAACGTCATTGGCGCCGCAACGGAGAGAGTGGGATTCGAACCCACGGTGGGGTCATCCCCCACACACGACTTCCAATCGTGCTCCTTAAGCCGCTCGGACATCTCTCCAGAATCCCGGCGATCCGGGATACCTGTAAACTACCGTTCGTCCGAAGGTACGTCAATTTTCTCCCGATTTACCCCGGCGGCGGGCGACCGGGAAGGATCGGGATTCCGCCGGCCGTCGATCCGGCCGATCAGCCGCAACAGACCGTCGAGGATGGTCAGGGGATGCGGCGGGCAGCCGGGAACGAAAAGATCAACGGGCACAATGGAATCGGCGCCATGGTGGACCTGGGGATGATCGCGGTACGGTCCGCCGGAAATGGCGCACGCGCCGATGGCGATGACTATTTTCGGTCCGGGCACGGCATCATAGGTTTGTACAAGGGCGGATTTCATGTTCCGGGTAACCGGGCCGGTGATCAACAGACCGTCGGCATGGCGGGGCGAGGCGACAAAATCAATTCCGAAACGTCCCAGATCCCAGCCAATGGTGGTAAGCACATTGACATCGGCCTCGCAGGCATTGCAGCCGCCGGCCGAGACCACGCGCAATTTCAGCGAGCGGCCCAGGAGTTTGCGGAGTTTATCGTCCAGGGCCGCGGCGAGCGCCGGCTCGCCGTCGGGGCCTACCAGCAAGTCCGCGCGCCGCCGAACCGCCAGGCGATAATCACGCGAATATTGAATCGCGCCCGTCGGGCAGGCTTCGGCGCAATCGACGCAGAACAGGCAGCGGCCCAGATCCAGTTCGATGCGGCCGGCGGCGATGGTGATGGCCCGCGTGGGACAGGCCTGGGCGCACAGGTCGCATGAATCGGGGCACCGGGCGGCATCGAATACGGGCCGGGCACGGAAATGCGGCGCCAGCGCCGGCGGAGCGCCGTCGGGATAGGCCATGGTCTGATGGCCCTGTTGGAATCGGGCTTTGACAATATCGAACATAAAACGTTCCTTCACCAATCCGAATTATAGATCGTGACCGCAGTAAGAAAGACTAAAACTCTTATTGCAGAGCGGGAAATCGGAAATTTGCCCGCCGCGCATCGCCAGGGCCAGCCCCATCCAGTTATGGAACGACGGATCAACCACTTTATAACGCTCGAAGCGGCCGGCGGCGTCGGTCAACGCCAGATGGCATATTTCGCCGCGCCACCCTTCCACCAATGCTACGGCCAGATGATCGGGCGCCAAATTTCCCACCGGGGAGCTTATGGTTCCGGGCGGGAGGGATCGAAGCTGTGTCCGGACAAAGTCCAGGGATCGCTGAATTTCCAACCAGCGGACATAAGCGCGGGCGAAGACATCGCCGCCGTCCCAGGAAGAAACGGGGATATGTATAAACCGGAATAAGCCGGAGGGATGGTCCTGCCGGGCGTCGCGGGTAAGTCCGCAGGCGCGGGCCACCGGTCCGACCATGCCCAGTTCAACGACCGCGCGGCGCGTCACCGGGCCGATGCCCTCGAAGCGGGCCATCACCGAGGACGAATTCCAGAGCAATTCGACGGCCTGGCGGGTCTGCCGGCCGCAAATATCCAGTTTCGCCAGCAGATCGTTCACGGTACAAGTGGCCGGATCAAAACGCACGCCACCCGGTCGAATCAGTCCGCGTCCGAACCGGCTGCCGCAAAGAGCGGCCGTCATGTTCAGGAATTCACCGCGCAGGCGTCCGCAATAAGAGGCGGTGGGAAGAAAGCCCACGTCGCCGCTGAGCGCCCCCAGGTCTCCCACGTGATTGGCCAACCTTTCCAGTTCCAGGGCGATGCCGCGAATGCTCTGCGCCCGCGGCGACTTCTGTTTGCGGGCCAACGCTTCGAGCACCTGGCAGTAAGCGGTGGCGTGTCCGATGGTGGTGTCGCCGGCGAGCGTTTCGGCGTAATGGATGGTGCGATGATTCGGACCGCCGAGCAGTGCTTGCTCCACTCCTCGATGCTGGTATCCCAGCGCCATCTCCAGGTGAAACACAACTTCTCCGTGGCACTGGAAGCGGAAATGTCCCGGCTCAATGACGCCCGCGTGGACCGGTCCCACGGCCACCTCGTGCACTTCCTCCCCCCGCACCTGGTAGAAATCCATCACTCCCGGCGGCGCGACGCGATCGTTCCCGGGCCGGCCCGATGGAAACAATGGCGGATGAAAACGGAGCGGTTTGAGCCAGGGATGTCCGACGATATCCAAACCACACTGTTCGGCGATTTCCCGTTCAAAGAGATGTACCTGCGGACACCGGGGCGTTAAAGAAGGGTAGTGCCGGCCCGCCAGCGTGGAAGCGACCCGGAGAATGGATTGGGTATCGTCCGCCAGAACCACATACAGGCGCAGGCGATCCGGTGCTTCGAGCGAACCAAACAGGCTTGCCACCCGCCGGCCCGTGCGTACCGCATCCAGAATGACTTGCTGGAAGTTGTCCAGGGCCAGGTCGGGAATCAAACGACGGCTGATGGCGCGTCCGGCGCCGAGCAGGGGTAAAGAGTCGGCCTGATTCATGGCTTGGCTCCCAGATATCGGCTGGCCTGGTGCAAAAGGTCCCGCAGCGGCGGCGGCAGATACAGCCCCAGCAACAATACCATCAGCAGAGCACCCAGCGCCGGCAGACCACTCAGCAGGCCATCGCGGTAATTGTTCCGCGCGGCGGCTACGGGCGCCCGGCCCAGCACGGCGGCGAGCACGGTTCGCCCCATTCCCAGGAAAATCACCAGCAGCAGAAACAGAAACGCCGCGCCGATCAGGAAATGCCCGGCGGCAAAGGCGCCGTTAAGAATCATGAACTCACTGATAAACGGGCCGAACGGAGGCGATCCGGTGATGGCCAGAAAACCCAGCATAAACACCGTGCCCGAGAGAGGCAGCCGTCGCATGGCGCCGTGCACCTGCGGTATGGTTTTGCCGCCGTAGGCCCGGTCGATGTTGCCGACGGAAAGAAACAGCGATCCCTTGGTCAGGCCGTTGTTGATCACGTGCAGCATGGCGCCCAGCAGAGCGATACCGCCGATTCCCAGTCCCAGCGCAAGAATTCCCATGTGTTCCACACTGGAATAGGCGAGCATCCGCTTGAGGTCCTTCTGGCCGATCATAAATATCGCCGCGAAAAGCATGGATAAAAGCCCCAGAAATATCAGGAGCCTGGAGGCATAAGCGCCATCGCCGGCGGCATACAGGATGTGCTCGGATCGCACCACCATAAGAAAAGCGCTGCTGATGAGCGCTCCGGAAAACATGGCCGAAACCGGAGCCGGGCTTTCGCCATGGGCGTCCGGCAGCCAGGAGTGCATCGGGGCCAGGCCCATTTTGGTTCCATAGCCGACCAGCAGCAGGACAAATCCGGCCTGAAGCCAGACCTTGTTGAGCCGGGGCGCCTGGCGAAGCAGGTCGATGATTTTCAGGGAAGGCGTCATTCCCCGGCTCACGGCGGAGTAAGCCACGAAAAATGATCCGAGCAAGGCCAGAGCGATGCCCACGGAGCAGATCAGGAGATATTTCCAGGTGGCTTCGATGGACTGCGGCGTGCGGTTGAAATATATCAAAGGCGCGGAGCTAAGGGTGGTGGCTTCCATGGCCACCCACATCAGGCCGAGGTTGTCCGTGCAGATGACCAGGGTCATGGCGCCCAGAAACAGCAGGAAGCACGAGCAGAAGACGCGATTGGCATGATCGGCGCGGGAGCACAGGTATCCCGCCAAATAAAAAGAACACAGCAGGAACAACACGCTCACCAGAAGCAGCACCACGCGCCCGGGCGGATCGATCTCCAGCCAGCCCCCGCGCGCGCCGCCGCCATATCCGGCCAGAATGGCCAGGACCAGGCCCAGGTGGGCGATCGCCACGGGCGGCAGGAGCCAGGGCCGCCGGCGGTTGGAGGGCAGCAGCGCCGCCAGGGCGGCGGCGAGAGGACATAGAATAATAAGTGCAATGTACATACGTTAATTATCCCTTCAAGGAAGAAAGCCGCCGGGTGTCCAGCGAAGCGAACTCGCGATTGATGTGATGCATGATGATGCTGATGACAAAAATGCCGACAAACAGGTCCAGCAGTACGCCCAGCTCCACCAGGGACGGGATCGCGCCGAGCAGAAGCAGACCGAAAACGAAAATGCCGTTTTCCAGCAGCAGAAAACCGATGGTTTGCGTAAGGGCCTTCACCCGCGTGGTCAAAAGCAGAAAGCCGGTGAAAAGCATGGAGATGGAAGTGGGAATCACCAACAGACCCAGAGGGCTTGCGGAAGGCGTGATCCGTCCGGCCAGCACCAGGGCGGCGCCGGTGGCGGCGGCGCCCAGAAGAATGCAGGGCATGAATCCGATGATCGGTTCCACCTCCCGTTTGACGTGGGCGTCGCGCAGGGCCTTGAGCAGCATATTGGGAATCACGACGCCTTTGAGCACAACCGTCATCAAGGCCATGAACAGCGGTACGAATTGCGCCTCCCGGAGCACCAGGGGAGGCAGCAATCCCAGCAAGATGCCCTGGAGCGCCGCGGCGTGTATCAAAGCCTTCATGCGGCCGGCGCCCAGGACAAACAGGTTGATCAGAATCACCAGTACAAAAATGGCGTTGAGGGTCATCATCATGGTCGGTCACCGCAGCAGCAAAAGAAATCCAAAACCGTTCAAAAGACAGGCGGCAACCAGAAGCGTCGGCACCAGTCGAAGCTGCAGCCGGGCCATGATGGATTCCACCACGCCAATCACACCCGCCACCGCCAGCAGGCCGGGTATGGTCATCGCCCAGTTTTCCCAGATCCATCCCTGATTCAGCGGGAGCAGCACATGGAGCAGCAGGGCGCCGAGGACCAGAAGTTTGACGGCTGATCCGTAAATCTGCGCCGCCAGCAGGGGGCCGCTGTTGTCCAGCACCAGCACCTCATGTATCATTGTCAATTCGAGATGTGTATTTGGATCATCAATGGGCAGACGGGAGGTCTCCGCCAGGAGCACCACGAACAATCCGAACGCCGTGAGCACCAGCGCCGCCGCGGCCGTGGAATCAATAGCGACATGTGTCGCGGGCGCCAGCATGGTGCTCAGGCTCAAGGTTCCGGAGAGTTTCACCAGCACCAGCAGCGCCAGAAACAACGCCGGTTCCGAAAAGGAGGCGAAGGTGAGTTCCCGGGCGGCCCCCATCCCCTCAAACGATGAGCCGGTATCCAGCGCCGCCAGAATGGTGAAAAATCTCCCCAGCGCCAGCAGGTAAGCAAACAGGATCAGATCGCCGGTGAAATGCACGGGAGCCGCGGTCGGTCCCAGCGGAACAAGCAACCCCGCCAGCAAGACGCTGGCCAGGGAAATCAGCGGCGCGGCCGAAAACACCCAGGTTGTGGTGGAACTCAGCACGACGCCTTTGCGCATGAGCCGAAGCAGATCGTAGTAAGTCTGGAAAAGCGGCGGGCCGACGCGCCCGGCGAACCAGGCCTTGGTTTTGTTGATAACGCCCGGCAGCAATGGCGGCAGAAGCACCAGCAGCAGGATCTGAAAAGCAATCGAAATAAGCGTATTCATAAAGTCAATAGCTCGCAAAT
>JAJZKJ010000321.1 GCA_021804195.1 Acidobacteriota bacterium | reverse complement strand
TTACATCCTGAAACATTGGCAAGGCGTGTTGTCGCCGTGGCCGCTGCGCTGGGCATTGACTTGGCCGGCATTGCCGACACCTTTCAAATACTCTCGCTGCGTGGAAAATCCGAGAACCTGGCGACGCTGGACAAATTCTTTCGGCAGATTAAACCGGGCCAATACTCGGTTATCGCAATCGACGCACTATATCGCGCCCTGCCGCCGGGCTGTGAAGAAAACAGTAACGAGGACATGCGCGACGTTTACAACCGCATTGACCAAATCTCGGAAACGACCAAGGCCGGGATTGTCACGGTTCATCATTCAAGCAAGGGGCTACAAAGCGAAAAGAATATAACCGATGTTGGTTCAGGGGCCGGGGCAATTTCCCGAACCGTGGACGTTCACTGCGTGATCCGGGCACACGAGGAAACAGATTGTGCCGTCATGGAATCGCGTATCCGGAGCGGGGCGCAACCGGAGCCTATGGGACTGCGTTGGCGGTATCCGGTTTGGATTCCTGATCCGACCTTGGATGTAGAGCGGCTGGCCACGAAATCGCGCCGCGGATCAAAAAAGGCAGATACCGGGGACGCCACCGGCACGCCTGGGTATATGGCCGTTGTGGAACACGCGACGGAAGAGCCAAAGCCTATTGGATGGTTTTCGGCGCGGGCAACCGGCGGCAAGGATCACGTAGCGCGGAGCCTGTTAAGACAGGCTTGTGCGGTAGGAGCGATACATCTTTGGCCGGGGAAAAAGGCCCGTGACCCGGAGCGTTGGGCCACCGTACCTCCGGGGCTGGAATAGGCGCGCCGTGTGTGTGTGAAAACCCCCCACACCCCCCAAGGGCACAAAATAGTGCCTTGGGGCTGGTGGGTGTGAGCGCAACACACACCACCAAGGGAACTGTACAGGAGCAAAACCGATGGTCGATATTGATGCCGAAAAACTTCAGAAACTGATCCGAAAGCGCCGCCGGGAACTGGCCCGGGCGCGACGCTGGCGGATGGCCTGGCAACGCGTGGCAGGTGCCTTGGCGAGCATCGGAGGATGGATATTGTGATTACGAGACCGTTATTTGACGCGCCGCCCGCCAAGCCCGCACGCCGCGCGAGATCCACGACGCCGCTGCTGCCCGTGCCGACAAAGGCACCGCGTGAATGCTGGCGGATAACCGTTGTGCCGACCGGCGACGGGCCACCGGCGATAATCCGGGTACGGCGTATGCTCAAAAGCGCGATACGCGGCCATAAGCTACGGGCCGTCTGCGTTGAATGCCTGGGCACCGTGGCGACGGTGAGCGATTCGGCGCACGATGTATCGCCCGATGGCCCACGAGGGCCGCAAATCGCCGCTAATCGCGTCCATGCGAGCGGGCAAGGCGTCCAGGCCACCTCGCCGGCGGAAATCGGCCAAAAACGGGCCGATGCGAACGATTGAGGTTGGACAAATTGGTACAGTTTCAGCGGCAACGCGTTCGGGGCACCTCGCCGGCGGAAATCGGCCAAAAACGGGCCGATGCGTAATTTTGACGCGAGACAAATCGATACGCTTTTTGAAAATATAGGCACGAACGCTATAATGGCAATTGTCATTTTAGGAGTAACGCCAATGAAGATAGGTATTGCACAATTCAGAAACGACATGGCCGACACGTTGAACCGGGCCGCATACGGCGGTGAGCGCGTCATTCTGGCCCGCGACGGTAGGCCCACCGCGGCGCTGGTGAGTATCAGCGACCTGAAGCTGCTGGAGGAACTGGAAAACCGGGCCGACTTGAAAGCGGCTCTGAAGGCGCGCAAGGAAAAGGGCGGCATAACTTTGGAACAGGCCAAGGCCCGGCTGGAAAAAGGTGGGTAATGGCCGCGTATCGCGTGACTATCAGGCCGTCCGCTGACAAGGCTCTGCTCAAGCTGCCAAGAGATATGCAACGGCGCATCTTGGAGCGACTGGACGAACTGGCAATTGAACCGCGCCCGCACAATGTTGTGAAAATGGCCGGCGGCCAAAACCTGTGGCGTATCCGCGTTGGCGATTACCGCTTGGTATATGAAATTCATGACCGGGAAATAACGATATACGTTCTGGCCATTGGCCACCGCCGCGAAGTTTACCGGGAATTTTAACGAGCAAAGGCAGGTGAATCATGCGAATCTACCGACCACAACGCCGTAATGCCGATGGCACCGAAACGCCGTACCAAAAGTTTTATTGTGAACTCCGCACCACTGACGGGCGGATCAAGCGGGTGCCGGGCTTTGCGGATAAGCGGTTGACTGAATCTCTTGGCCGCAACGTGCAGCGCCTGATTGACTGCCGGGCAAGCGGTGAAACCTTGCCGCAAGACACCGCGAAGTGGATTGAAAACTTGCCGCAACAAACAACCGAAGTTTTGGCCCGCTGGGGCCTGCTGGCCGGTAGCACGCTGGCCGCCGGGAAGGCCCTGGGCGAGCACTTGGCCGACTGGGAATGCGGCATGATGGCAAAGGGCATGACTAGAAAACACGCCATGACCATGCACAATCACGCCCTGCGGATATTCACCGCGTGCAACGCCAAGTTTCTCGCCGACATTCGACCGGGCGACGTGCAATCCGCGATTGCCGCCCAAAAAACTTCCGGGCTTTCGTTGCAAACCTGTAACCACCTGACCAAGGCCGTTAAGGCGTTCACACGCTGGGCCTGCCGCGATGGCCGCCTGCAAACCGACCCGCTGGCACACTTGACCAAGTTTAACACGGCGCTTGATCGCCGCCATGACCGCCGGGGCCTGACCGCCCTGGAAGCTGAATCGATTATCCAAGCCGCCGAGACCGGGCCGGCAATCCTTGGCATGGATGGCCATAGCCGGGCCATGCTTTACCGCACCGCCCTTGGCACGGGCTTTCGGGCCGCTGAACTGCGGAGCCTGACGCCGGAAAGTTTTAACCTTGACGGCCAACCGCCGACAATCACGATTCGGGCAGCATATTCCAAGCACCGGCGGCAAGACGTTCAGCCGATTCGCCGAGACCTTGCGGATACGCTGCGGACGTTCATTGCGGGCAAGGCCGCCGGTACGCCGGTATTCGCCATGCCCGCCAAGGCGTTCAAGCTCATGCAAGCCGACTGTAAAGCCGCCGGCGTGGCCTATTGCGACGATAGCGTGCGATACGCCGATTTTCACTCATGGCGGCATTCCTTTATTTCATCGCTGGCCAAGGCCAATGTAGGCGTGAAGCTGGCGCAGACACTGGCCCGGCATTCTGATCCGAAACTGACCCTGAACACGTACACGCATGTAGGCCTGTTTGACACCGCCGCCGCTTTGGAGAGCCTGCCGGGCATGGTGCCGCAAGCCGAAAAGCAAACCGCGATGGCGTTGAAAACCGGCACCAATGACCTGCCCGTGTCTGCCGTGGCGTTGCCCGGCCAAACAGATACAAATCGTGGGGCGCTTTATGGGGCGCTTTTGTGCGATAAATCTAAGCGCACGGTAGCGTCTGGTAGCGCGAACGCCGAAAAGGGGGCAAGTGAAGCAAAGCCGCAAGAATTGCGGCAAACAAGCATGGCTGTAGGGGGTTATCTTCATTGCGCCCGGCGGGAGTCGAACCTGCAACCTTCGGCTTCGGAGGCCGACGCTCTATCCAATTGAGCTACGAGCGCGAATCGTGCTTCAAATATTAACACATTCCGCGGCAGGCGTCCAAAGTTTGGCTTAGCGCCGGAGTCAGCAGCCTGCGTTA
>JAJZKJ010000320.1 GCA_021804195.1 Acidobacteriota bacterium | reverse complement strand
CGCTGGCCCGCCTGGCTCAGCGCAAAGCGCTCAAAGCCCTGGAAAACCAGGCCGCAACATAACGCACCTGCCCAACCCGGCACGTAGCATCAAGATCAATTGTACCGCCCGCCAGACCGGAAGTTCTGACAGTCCTTAATGACGCACTATTTGCGCAAATGCCCGCAGCTTATGGTAATCCCCCCGCCAGGTGGTATACATGTAACCTATGATGCCGTGCACCCGGGCGGCGGACTCCATCCACAAACGCAGATTAGCCAGTGGTGAATCGTAATAGCCGGCGATAATCTGGCGATAGCCGCGGGTGGCAAAAAACTTCAGCGAAGCATTGCGCCGGCCAAAGTTCCAGTTCATCACCACCACCTTGCGCGAAAGCCCGCGCCACGAACCTGCCAGAGATCCATGGACCAGGTAATAATGCCCGTGGGCATTGTGGTATGGATCAAACATATCCGACCAGATATACCCCTTCGCTGCGCCCAGCAGGCCGGTGCAATAGCCCACGCTTTGGGAAAGCATCTGCCCCGCCGACGGATGCGGCCGCGATCCATTTTGTCCCCATCCCATGCAGCGGATTTCATCAAAACTCATCATGTAACCCTGCGGATGCAGCGCCGCTGTTACCTGGCGTATTTCCTGCCGCAGCAGCGCTCTGGTCTGCGGGCAGCCCAGCGCTATGGATACCTGATCGCCATAAAATATCGGCGGATAATACCATGAAACCCGCACCACTGTGCCGTCGGGCAGAGCCTTTAGAAAGTGAATGGATGGACACTTGTGCCACGGAGTGTATTGCCCGGCATACGGTGTGGTTCCAAGCAGCGGATCTTGAATGGGCCGGTAATCTATCCCCGCTTTATAGCCCTGCACTACCGTGGGCGCTCCAGGCCGGCTTAGCACATTGACCAGTCCCGCCACGGCAATGTGCCAATGACGCAACTCCAGCAAGCCTTTGGCCGGCCCCCACACGCCCAGGTACACATTCACGTGGTGGTAGGCCAGGGAATCAAAAACCACATCGTAACGCCGCCATGGCTGGCTGGGCCGCACGCTCATACGCTGATATTGCAAAGACCTGTTGCCGCGTGCCAGCACCACAATACGTGGTCGTCCGGTATACCGCCGGGTGTGAATATCCACCCGGATGTGATACGCATGAAATGGATGCACCTTAAGCTTAAAAACCATGCGGCTGTTGCCGCCGTTGTTGTGGATAGTCGCCACGTTGCCATCCAGCCGCACGCTGGAATCATGCCATGCGGGCCGGGCGGAAAATCCAAACGCCGGATTTTGCCAAACACGTCCCACCCCGCCGCGTACGATGAATTTGACATGACGTACCGGCAGCCCCGCCGCCAGAGACGGATCATTGGACAGCAGGTCATTGGAATAACCAACCTGAAAAACATCCGGCACCATTGTCAGATGCAACCGCCGGGCCAGGGCCTTCACCGTGGTCAGATGGGCCAGGTATCGCCGCCGGATGGAACCCAGCGATCCAAGCCGGGCGAACTTGGAATCGCACAGCAGCACGTGGGAGTAACCGTCTGCCGCCGCCTTGCGCCATACGTGCTCCAGTGTGCGGACATTGGCTTTCACCAGCAGATTGGTGGAATAGTAAAACCACAACTGCGGGGCGGTCCGGCCCGCGGCTGCAGGCGTCAATACGGCCAACGCCAACAACCATAGTGCCGCGCGCACCGGCATTGTCGGCACTACCAACGATGGTCGGTTCTGTTTCATCATCAACTCCACCGCAACTCCGTCCCGGCTCCGGGGCCGCCGATTCCGCGGATCCCATCATATCCGAATCCCGATTACAATAAACGCCGATGAACGTCGTGGATAAGGCCAGACAGGCGGCCATGGCCGTGGTTGATACTCTGCAAAAAGCGGGCTTTGAGGCTTATTTTGCCGGCGGATGCGTGCGCGACGAACTCATGGGCCTGGCCCCCCAGGATTATGATGTGGCCACCTCCGCGCATCCGGAAGAAGTGCTGCGCCACTTTCCCAAAGCCCAAAAAGTTGGTGTGACTTTTGGCGTGGTGCTGGTTCGCCGGCGCGGGGCCGCCATTGAGGTGGCCACATTCCGCTCCGATGGCCAATACGACGATGGCCGCCGCCCCACCAGTGTTACTTTTTCCTCCGCCCAGCTTGACGCCCAGCGCCGCGATTTCACCTGCAATGGCTTGTTTTGTGACCCCATCCGGGGCACCATTCTGGATTTTGTCGGAGGCCGCGCAGATATTCAAGCCCGCTGTCTGCGGGCTATCGGCGATCCGGCCCGGCGGTTTGCCGAGGACCATCTGCGCATGCTGCGGGCCATTCGCTTTGCCGCCCGGCTGAATTTCCAGATTGAAACCTCCACGCTGGCAGCCATTTCCCGCCACGCCGCGGCCCTGGCCCATATCAGCCGGGAACGAATCGGGCAGGAAATGCGAATGATCCTGACGCATCCGTCGCGCCGGAGGGCGGCACAGTTGCTGCTGGCCACGGGCCTGCTTCAACCGGTATGGCCCTGGCCGCTGGAACCGGCACACGTGCAGGCGGCCAAGCTCAGTTGGCTGGGCGGTTTACCGGAACAGACCGGCTTCGCCCTGGCTCTAACCGCTTTACTCTGCGATCTTTCTTCCACGCACAAGGCCCACACCATGCCGGAAGCGATGCAAAAATTGTGGGTGCTAAGTACGCAGGAAACCGCGGACCTGCGGTTTTTGCTTTCCCAGTTACCGGTGCTGCAAAATTGGAAAAGCCAGCGAGTGGCCGTGCTCAAGCGTATTCTGGCGGACAGCCGGGCGCAGGACCTGCTGGCCTTGTACCGGGCCGGCACCCCCGATGCCAACGCCATACAGGAATTGGAAGCCCGCGTGCGGGAACTAAGTGCTGCGCCGCTGGCCCCGGATCCTCTGGTTACCGGTGATGATCTGATAGCCATGGGCCAACGGCCCGGACCGAAGTTCCGGGCATGGTTGGAAGAGCTTTACAATCAGCAACTGGAAAATCAATTTCCAGATCGCACAGCGGCCCTGACCGCGGCGCGGCAACTGGTGCAGCAACATTCCCCGCCGCGCCCGCATGAGCGGTAAGCACCGGTTGCGGATGTGGCCGACCGGGCTGATCTTTATCCGCTTTGCGATCCACAATCCATATCGCAATGGCCGCCAGCAGCACCAGCAACACCCATCCGGCCAGGCGGACGGCAAAAGATGCCTGCGGCGGACTTGGTGTTGCAGTATCCTCAGTCATCGAAGCTGGGTTCAATTTTGGCCTCTCTTTGCACATGTGCAGCTACCATTTAATGCCCTTCCATGGACACCACTGATTGTAGCCCCAAGTTCACCGGCAGGGCAATGGCCAAAAAAATAAATTCTCCGGTCAAAACGTTACCGGTTTGGCAACGTATGATGATGCACCGGCCGCAGGATTAACACCAGCGGCACGCAAACCAGACACAACAGCCCTAAAAACCGGAAATTTTCCACAAAAGCCCACAGGCTGGCCTGCTGGCGAAGGCTGTGATAAAGAATCGCCAAAACTTGATGATGCACATGGGTGGCCGGGCCGGTGTGCGCTAAAGCCGCCTGCAGGTGCTTGACGCTGTGCCGCCAGGCCGGGTTCAGCGGGGTAACGTTGGGCACCAGTTCGTTCTGCCACACCTGGCTGGTACGTGAAAGCATGGTGGTGGTGATGGAAATGCCGATCGCTCCGCCTAAATTGCGCATCAGGTCAT
>JAJZKJ010000319.1 GCA_021804195.1 Acidobacteriota bacterium | reverse complement strand
CTCGCGCACCGTGGTGCAAAAATTCTCGGATCCGCTGGTTATGACGCTGCTGGCTCTGCTGGCGATTGCCGCCGTGATTATCGTATTGCTGCTTATTTTTCTGGATAAGGCTTACCGGCATCAAGTTGGTCAAATACCGTCTGCCCCTCCACATACTCCATGACGAAATAGTGGTAGCCGTTGGCTTCGCCCACGTCGAAGGCGCCGACAATATTGGGATGATTAAGCTTGGCCGCCGCCCTGCCCTCCTGATAAAAGCGGTCCACAAACTCTTTGTTGTCGCTCATGCGTTTGGGCAGCACTTTTATGGCAACCATGCGGTCCAGTGAAAGCTGGCGGGCTTTAAATACGGTGGCCATAGCGCCGGCGCCAAGCTTGCTTAAAATTTGATACCCCGGAATTTGCGCCATGCCGCGCTGTTCTTCAGCCGCAGCGCGGGCGCGATTGATTTGGGTTTGGGTAACATAGCCGTTGGCAACGAGAATGTCGGCAAGGCTGCGCTGGTTGTTCTGGCGTTCCAATTCTGTTTGCAGGGCAACACAATCGTTTAGTTCATCGCGCGTGCAAAAGCCCTGCTCGATCACCACTTTACCTAAAAGAGTATCTTGTCTGGCAGTAGTTGCCGTGGTCATGACAGTAGCTTCCGATAAAATAGCGACCAAAGCCCACTTGGCAAGGTTCGCAGAGTCCGCCGCATAGGACTCTACACTATATCGGCTCTTGGCCGCATTGTCTCTTTATACCAGTGTACGATAAAAGCAGCTTGCGGGACGAATAACATAAAATGATTCACAAAAGCGATGACAATCCTACGGAATCCGGGGCAATCATTGAACTCTCGCTCCACTCACATACCGCCGGCTCGCCTCGTGAATATCCACAAACCGCAACAGACGCCGCGCCCAATGGCCGGCATAGTCCACACCGATGCGCGGCGTACGCCGGACCTTGGGCCGATGGCCAGGGTCCGCCTGCACAAACAATTCGTCGCCGGCCAGCGACAGCCCGTTATGCCTCCGGTTGAGCATCAGCTCTCGTGCCAATCGCCCCGGCCCTGAAAGGTTTGCCTTCCAGCCGTCGAGTGGAGCCGCCGCACGAATCAGTACCGCCTGCGGATCGCCCACATCGCCGGCAACAATATTGAGCATGTGGTACATGCCATAAATCAAATACACATAAGCCCGCCCCGCCGGGCCGAACATGACCTCATTGCGCGCGGTTCGGCCGCGCGCCGCGTGGCACGCCAGGTCGCGTATGCCAATATAGGCCTCGGTCTCAACGATGCGGCAGCGCCGCAGGCAACCGCCAACCCGGCGCACCAATATGTTGCCAAGCAGCAGCGGGGCCAACTCCATCGCCGGGCGATGATAAAATGACAAGTCAAACCGATGCATCGGCGCCATCTTAACCTCAGGCGTCATATCAGCCGGCAACGTCGCCGAAGGCATCGTCATCCGCTTACTCCTGCTCCACCGCAACTTCGCAGCCATTGGACGCGCTTTTGTAGACCGCCTCCATCAGCAGGCAATGCAACAAGCCAAGCCGGGCCGGCGCACGCGGCGCTGCGCGGCCAAGCAGACTGTGTGCAAAGTTCTGCGGGGGCGTGTAATGAGTTGCCGTAATTTGGGGATTAGGCAATTGACGGCCGTGCGGATCCCACAATTCCATCCGTTCACCGTGAATGCCTGTATGAATGCGGCCGCGCTCGCCGGCCAGCCAGATGCCCTCCTGCCAACCGACGCTGTTGCCGCAGAAAACAGCGCTGGCCAGAACTCCGCCCTGGTAGCGGATGTTGACCGCGCCGTTTACATCTACCGCAAGCCCTTCATTGCTGATCATGGCGTGCACGCTTGCCGCGGGCCGTCCGATCAAGTAGTTCCACGCATTGAGCAGGTGGGCGCCGCTGTCATAAATAAAGCCTCCACCAGCGGCCGCCGGATCCTGTCGCCAGGTCCCACGCCAAGGGCGCTGCCAATCTTGAAATACAAACCCTCCCACCGCCTGCAACGCGCCTAAGTCGCCGCCGGCAATAAACTCGCGGATATAAGCGTGCTGGGCTGAAAACGGCGCCTGAAATGCCACCTGCACCTGCAGAGCCTTTTGTTGGGCCTTACTGATAATAGCCCGTGCGTGGGCGCTGTTTGTAACCATGGGTTTTTCTACCAGCACATGCCAGCCATGTTCCAGTGCGGCCATGCACTGCTCATAATGCTGTGCATGCGGAGTAACAAATAGCACCCCCGCGATGCCCGCGGGCCGGCACTTAAGAAGCTCGCGCCAATCCTCAAAAATTGCAATATGCGCATCATCTTTAAAATGGTCTCGGCGCAGCTTTTCAGCCGCAGCGCGGTTGGTGTCGCACAGCGCTATCACCCGAATTTCACCGGTGGAGTTTATCCACTGTGCATGGGCGTTGTACGTCATGCTGCCGCAGCCCACAATCGCAAGATTCACATGTTCACTCATGAGCGATTATTCCTTCTGTTTCGAACCATCGGCTGCTTTAACGGCCCCGTGCGCTCCGACCTCTTCGCTGGCGTTCGCCCGGCGCAGGCCTACGCGTGGTTCGGTGCCCGCGAGCAAGCGTTTAATATTGCCACGGTGCTTGATCACAATCAGCAGACCCACAACACATGCAGCAATGGTAAGTGTTCGCAGTTGGTTCCAGGGAACCGGTTCCACAACTCCCTGAATAACAGGCAGGTTGCGACCCACCACGGGCACCAGCACCATTAAACTCACCGCCGCACAAATAGATGCTATAGAAATAATACGATACGCCAAAAATACAATTGCAAATACAACCGCCGCCAAAAGCACGGCAATCGTAAATACCGGCCACAGGCCCACCAAGGCTCCAAATGTTGTTGCGACGCCTTTGCCGCCCTTAAACCTCAAATAAATCGGGTAGACGTGCCCTACAATCGCCGCAATGGCGGTAGTCATGGGCACCCAACTCGGCCCCCACCAATGCTGCACCACCAGGTCGCAGGCCAGCACCGGTGCAAACCCTTTGAAAAAATCGAGAGTGAAGGCATACCAAAAATATTTAAAACCCAATACCCGGCCGCAATTGGTAGCCCCCACGTTTCCGCTGCCTTGCTTGCGGATGTCAATGCCTTTGGAAAAGCCTATAAGCAATGCAAATGGTATGCTGCCGAGAAGATAGCCGGCGACCACGCCAAGGCAGGTCACAAGAATAATCTGCGTATGCGTCATTCATCCGCCGCTCTTTGCTCAAACCACACCACGGGTTCGTGCAAATGATCGTCACCGCGCTGCCGCCGCGCGTCAAGCGCCCCTCGACATTGCCGACAAATCAGACGCAGCGGGTGCCGGACATACCGCTGGCCTTGCCATCCAAGTTTGCCGCCCGGCAGCCTGTGCGGCCCTATCAGCGTCGCCGCGACCCGCCGCGCTTAACTTTTTTCTGTTGCGGCGTCATGGCCGGCTTGTTGGCCAGCCGGCGCGAAAGCCCTTCATCTATGGCGGCGGCCAGGGCCTCGTCGCGCTGGGCGTTTTCCGCATCAAACAGATTTGGGCCCTGCTCGGAGGTGCTTAAAGGTTTTATTTCGTCGCGTAACTCTTTGATTTTGTCGCGCAGCGTGGCGGCACGCTCAAACTCCAGATTGTTGGCCGCAGTGAGCATTTCGTCTTCCAGCATACGCAGCATTTCCTGCTGGTCGTACTGGGTGTCGGATGAGGCGACAATTTCGCGGGCAGTGCTGGTAGATCGG
>JAJZKJ010000318.1 GCA_021804195.1 Acidobacteriota bacterium | reverse complement strand
ATCTCGCCATTCTGGGATCCCAATCGTATATGCTCCGTTTTTCGTTTTACCAGAAGGGGAAGGAACTGCGATACCATTTTTCGGAACCAGTGAATTTCAAGGTACGCGGGCCGTTGGAAATGGAGCCGGACAGCGTATTTTTCGGGGCCGTTCCTTATGGTTCCACCGTGGTAAAGCACCTGCAACTCGTCACCAGTGCAACGGGGGAGATAGGGAAAGGCAGGATCGTTTCCGCGACATCGACCGACCCCACGCACGCGGTTGCTTCCATCATCAACGGCGGCAAAGGGCTTCGGGTCGCATTCCACGCGGTCCACGTTCGAGGGAGAACCACGGGACGCTTCTTGGTGACGGCTGAGTACGGCGGATCGCGGTACCAATTTCGCGAGGATTACCTGGCGTATGTGGGGAAGCAGCGACCCAAGGCCAAGGTTCGCTGAGACCTTGCATTTATGGTGTTCTCATCAAAAGAGAGGGCGTTACGGATGAAGGAAAACGGCTTCTCATACAGCACTCCGGCGGTTGGGTCGGGCGCAATGTCTCCGGCCAGGCGCGTTGTTATTGCAACAAGCATGGTGCTGCTTCTGGCTGCGGGGCTGAAGGCTTGGCAGGTTATTCATTCGCCGGTTCCCATGCCGGAACCGCTGGGAATATCCGGATTCACCCCCGCACTGATCGGTGGTGAAATCTTTCTCAGCCTCTGGCTGCTCAGCGGGGCGCTGCCGACTGCGGCCCGGCGCACGGCGATAGGCTGCTTTGCTCTCTTCGGCGGCTATGCCTTCTGGGAAGCTCTGGCGGGAAAATTGTCCTGCGGCTGCTTCGGCCAAGTGCACGTGAATCCGTGGTTTACGGTGGTGCTGAATGCGGCGATGCTTGTCCTGCTGATCGCCTTCCGGCGAGAACCATCCGGCGGCAACGGCACGGGGGCCGTGCCGTCTACAAAGGGGGTTGGGCATCCTGCCCGACAGAAGCTCAGGACAATGGCGGCCAAGGCCGCCTCTCAACAGAATGCCGGCCATAGCCGTTGGCCGGTGGGCACGGCGGTTATTGCCGGGGTACTCGCATCAATCACAGTTTCTATACTGCATCCACGCCCCGTTGCCGCGGGCCATGGCTTACTGGTTGCCGACGGCGGAAAGATCGTGATTCTGGAACCGCACAAGTGGCTCGGCCAACGCTTGCCGGTGCTCAAACATATCCGCATCGGCAAGCAGCTTGCGCAGGGCCGATGGGTGGTGATGTTTTATCACGCTGATTGTGATGTTTGTTGGCACACGATCCCGGTTTACGAGGCCCTGGCCATGCAAGACGCCTTCGGCGGCGGGCCGCGGGTGGCGTTTGTGCGCGTGCCGTCCGAGGATCCGCCTGGACCGCCGCCGGCGGGCCTTTTTCATACGAACCTGGCGTTGCATGGCGCGCTGGATGAGAGTCATGAATGGTTTGCCGCCGCGCCGATGGCGGCGGAACTGCGCAACGGCAGGGTGATTGCCTTTGCCTCGGGCACGGCGGCGAGGAATGCAGATTGGCTGAAATAATCCCGACTCCCAATCAGTGCAATCCGTGTAATTGTGGTCAAAAGGAACGGTAGGGCGCCTGATGGAGAAAGAACCACGAATGAAAGGTGAAAAAGTCAACGACCACGGCACGATTGTAAACCGCCAAGACGCCAAGGGCGCCAAGAATGTATTACCGTGTCCTGGCGGTTCCCCAAATACACCTTGGCGTTCTTGGCGTCTTGGCGGTTCGTGGTTCAATGGCTATTCAGCCACGCGCGGGACAGGTCCCGCGGCTAACAGTAAATCGCCATCCGGCTTCACTCTGGTGGAGATGCTGGTGGTCATTTCGATCATCGCCGTTCTGCTCTCGCTGTTATTGCCCGCTTTGGGCAAGGCGCGCAACCTGGCCCTGCAGATCGTCTGCGCCTCGAATCTGCGGTCGCTGGGGCAGGGCGTGTTTATTTACATCGGCGAATACAAAAACTATCCCATGCCGGCGGGGTGGCACAATCAGAACAGCGGGGGAGGATATATACACGAGGACCTCGAGCCGTTCGGCAATCTTGACTCCACCGGCCCCGGCATGGACATGGCCAACCAGCCTTACTCCTTTGGTTATGGTTTGCTCTATACCAGCGGCATCATCAAGAATCCAACGGTTTTCTTTTGCCCGCAGGCCGGCCTGTTCACCCTCGACGGGGATACCTGGCAGGCGAACGGTACCGCCGGGCAAAAGTCCCGCACGTTTCCCATGTCTTGGATTGCGCCGCAGAAACTATACGATCCCGCCGAATGGGGCCAGCCGCTTTCTCCCTGGCAACAAAGCCTGACCAAACCCTACGAGTTTTTGCAGGCCATTTTCCTTGGCTACAACTACTGGTTCGGATTTTCGCAGGGCACGTTTTCGAATCCGACGGGCAAACACGGGCTTACGAACACCAGCCCCATTAACGTAACCAACCCTTGGACGGGCGTTACGGCGTATACCTCCCTTCTGGATCCGGCGCATCCGTTCACTTCGGTCACCAACTGCCACAGCGCCGTGGAGTCCATTCTGGGCAGCGACGTGACGGTGAGCAATTCGCAGCCCCCGCCGCTGTCCTGGTTATTCCAGCCCAATAACATAGGCGAGCCGGGAATCGTGCCCCTGTCGAACCATGTCGGCCAAAACGGCGTGCGGGGCGCGAACATTCTCTACAACGACGGCTCGGTACAGTGGAAAGGCCCGGCCGATTTGCATTGCAACTATTACGATGGCGGGTCATTGTTCTTTTGGGAATAACCAACCCCGCAGGCCGGCGAAGGGGGATCGTCGCGCCCGGCCTTTATTCGATAATATCCCGCAGCTTGCCGCTGGCCTTCGCCTCCAGATCGACCATCATGTTTCCATACACCTTGCCGATCTGCACCATCGCCAGGGTGCTGATGATGTTGAGAACCGTCTTGGTGGCGGTGCCGGCCTTGAGCCGCGTGGAGCCGGCGATCACTTCCGGCCCGGTGGGCAGGCAGATGAACAACTCCGCCGGGACACGAATGTGTTCCCGGGCGGTGCAGGTGAGGAAAATGGTCTTGGCCCCAAGGCGACGGGCTTCATCCACCGCTCCGTGCACAAAAGGCGTGGTGCCGCCCGCGGCAATGCCCACCACTACATCCGCCGCGGCGACGTGCCGCTCCCGCATCGCCGCGGCGCCGGCGCCCGGATCGTCCTCCGCATGTTCCACGGGGCGCTGCAACGCCGCGGCGCCGCCCGCGATGACGCCCACCACCATGGCCGGATCGGTTGAAAATGTCGGTGGGCATTCCGCCGCATCCAGAACGCCAAGGCGTCCGCTGGCGCCGGCGCCCACGTAAATCAGCCGGCCGCCGGCGGAGAAAGCATCCGCCGCCATTCGCACCGCCTGGGCAATCGCCTCGGCCTGGCGGCCTACGGCCTCCACGGCCTTCTTGTCTTCCCGGTTCATCAGCCGCACCGCGTCCACGATGGCCAGGCGATCCAACCCCTGCGAATCGGGGTTTTGCTGTTCGGTCTGAATATAGCCGCGATCGTTTATCATATCTTCATCTGTATCAATTCACGCTCGGGTCGGGAGGAATGATTTTCGGATTCAGATCCGGCACGGTTCTGGCGCGGGCGACGGCGCGGGTTAAATCAAGCCATTGGCTCTCATCGCTGCGAAAAACCAGTTCCGGCGTCGCCGGCGCGATCAGCCAGGCCCCCTGGTCGATTTCCTTTTCCAGTTGGCCGGGCGACC
>JAJZKJ010000317.1 GCA_021804195.1 Acidobacteriota bacterium | reverse complement strand
AGCGCGCGGTTTACCTTGTCGCTTTCCTTTTAGGTCGCAACCTGGCCACAAGGCCGTCGCGCCGCTTTTTAGCTTCGGCAAATAAGTGCTGCAGCTCTTCTACGTCCCCACGCCGCACCACGCGCCTATAATGTTCAAGCAGCGCAATCAGCAACCCCAGCGACGCATTAATCGCCGACCCATTGGTTTTAAAAATATCCGCCCACATTGTTGGATCCCCTGATGCAATCCGCGTGGTGTCAACAAAGCCCCCCGCAATTGCCGCATCAGCGCCCGGCACGCTGCAGCTGAGTTGCACCAGGGCAGCGGCCGCCGCATGCGGTACATGGCTGATCGTTGCGACAATTTCATCGTGTTGCCGGGGCGCAACGCCCAGTGTGCGCATACCCACGGCCCGCCACAATGCCTGCACCCGACGCACCATCTTTGGGCTTATACCTTGCGGCGGCGCACAGACCAAACACACGGCGCCCTGGTACAAATCGGCCCGCGCAAACTCCGGCCCGCGCCGTTCGGAGCCGGCCATCGGATGCGAGCCGACAAACGCCCCCGCCGGCAACAGCTCGGCAGCCCATTGCATAACCTGCTCTTTGGTCGAGCCGACGTCCGTTACAATGGCACCGGGCTTGATGTATCGGGCTAACTGCCGCATCAACTCCGGAAATGCCCCTATGTTGCTCGCCAGCACGATAAGGTCACATTCGCTTACTGCGCCCATGTCGGTTGAGGCCGTATCAATCGCACCCATCTTCAGGGCTGTTTTCAGCGATGAACTACCTGGGCGGCCAACACCAACCACCGTGCTGGCCAAGCGGCGCTTTTTCAAAGCCAAACCGAGCGACGCACCGAGCAACCCAACGCCTATAATCGCAACCGAGCCAAACGATGTTGTCCGAGACTTATGCATATCTGCGCGAGTTTATCCGATGATGCCGACGGCGCAAAGTTATTTTCCCATGCCACGTCGGCGGCTCTCGAGGCTATCCCTATATCCGCCGCCCTATAGGCGAACGTTAAACGACAAGCCACAAAAAAACTTTTTGGGGGCAATCGCGTTGGCCCAGCCGCTGCATATACAAGCGTCGCTGGTGGGCCTGCGGCAACTTATGCAGGCCGCTTTTGATGTTCGCCACGCGGCCTGCGGGCCGTGAGAGAGTAGATGGAGATAGTAGAAAGTAGCGTATGGGGCGCTGCGCTTTTGTGCTGGGAGGCAGTCACTTCGCTGCCGCCACGGGGAACTGGTTATTTCTGGGGGATGCCAGATTTTGGTGTAGGCGGGAAAAATGCGAGTTTTTTGAATACACCGAGGCACGAAGATTTTTGAGGCGCTCCGCGGCGAGTTCTGCCACAGGGTTCACAGCGCGGCCTACGGCCCGCTAGGGGCTGCAGGCGGGAAGCCTGCGTTACAGGGGGTGATCTTGGTGCGGGATGCGCCGGGACGGGCGTAACTCCGGGCGATTGCCTCAGCCGAAAACGGTACCTGCAAGGAGCCAGCCATCTAATCAAACAGGGCGACTCGGACAGGCTCCTATGCCGCAATCTCTGGGATGGGAGCAGCCCAGGCCCGCTTAAGCCAAGCGGGCGGGATTCGTTCATTTACTTCCGGATCTGGCAGCGTTTCGGTAAACTCAACACCTACGCGATAGCCACCTCGAGGCTCAGAGCGACAATGCCGAACTTCGCACAATACCAACATCCCGCCCCCCTCCTTAAATTGCAGCGGCAGAACGACCAGTTCACCCGCCATCAGCCGCCTGCGGCTGAAAAAGCCTATCCCTTTGAGCGACACATCGCCGGTTTGAATGCGAAAAGCCGCCGGACGAGGCAAATCGGGCCGCGGCAGGCGTTTAAGCCACAGCGTTTGCGTCACAGCCCTGCGCTGATGGCGACGCCCCAACGATTCCTCGCCTGACCGTTTCAGTTCCGCCAGAATGCTAACAATCTGCCGGCGCTCCGTTTGAGATAATGTAGGTGTGCTCACTGCACTACTCCGCACATAGACGGTGAATTACTAATGGATTATCGAACTCACCGGGAGGGGAAGTTTACGAAATTTTTCGAGTTATCGTGGTTATTCACCCCGAAATGATACGTCCTATAATATATAGCTTGGAGTTCAATTAGAGCAGTTAATATAGGGTTATCTCCCATTTGGCTTCTCTGACCCAATTTTATGGACGGCTCCCTCATATGACAGCAGCGCTTTTGACATCGGGCAAGAGCATGCCATCGCTATCAGGAACGCCTACCAGCCCAGCTTAATGACCGCCAAGGCTCCAATGGCGATAAAGGCCCAAAGCAAGACGCCCTGAATCATGGGGCGAATACCGACCGATGCAATCGCCTTGCGCGAAAGGCCGCCGCCGATCAAAAACAGGGTCACGCAAATGCCGATGGTGCTGCTGCGCGATATGACCGGGTCCAATCGGGCCATCATCGGTACAAAACTGCGCAGCACGCTCGCCAACAGGAAGATTCCGATGAACCAGGGAATATGCCGCAGGCGCCGGGCTTGGCGCGGCTCGCCGGCCTCCTCCGTGTCTTGCTTTGCAGGTTGCTGCACGCTTTTGCTTCGCCCAGCCCACCAGGCAAACCCCAGCGATACGGGAATAATCCACAAAGCCCGCGACAATTTAACCGCCACCGCAGTGGTTAAGGCGTGCGGGCCATAACCGGCCGCCGATGCCACCACCGACGAAATATCGTGGATGGCAATGCCCGCCCACACCCCAAATTGCTGCTGCGTTAAGCCGAGTGCGTGCCCCACCGGGGCAAAAAGGAGCAGTGCCACCGCATTCAAAATAAACACCGTTCCCATGGCGACAGCCATAGGCTCTTCCTCGGCATCAATGACCGTGGCCACTGCGGCGATGGCCGAGCCGCCGCAAATCGCCGTGCCAGCCGAGATCAGCGCCGATGCCTTTGCGTCAATGCCAAGTTTGCGGCCGAGCCAATACCCCAGCAGGAGTGTGCAGCCAATGCTTGCTGCCGCAAACACCGCACCACTCATGCCGGCTTCCAGCACCGTGTGCAAATTCATGGTAAAGCCCAACAGCACCACACACACCTGCAGAAGCGTTTTGGCGGCTTTGTGTCCGAAGGCGGCCCATGGATTGCCAACCGACAGGGCCAAGAGCGCGCCCAGGCCCAGCGCCAACGCCGGCGACGCCCATGGCGTAAGCACAAGAGCCAACGCCAACAAATAAAGGGCTGGCCTCAGCCAAACAATACGGTCGGCCGCCCCAGCACCCAGTAAATCAAGTGAGGCGTCCGGCACAGGCAGAGCCTCAACCGCAACATCGTCAATCTCCATCGCCGGGGGCAACTCATCTTTCATGGCGTTCTCCGTTAAACACACCAGCCACCCAACTCTTGGCAGCCAGGCTCGCCACGATACGCAAGCCCGATATATAATGCAAAGACATTAAATTTATGTTATATATTAGATATTCTTATATAAGGAACAGGCTATGAACTACCAGCATTTAACGCAGCAATTTAATCGCAATCATCTGCATCTTTTTCGGGCCGTGGCCGAAGCAGGCAGTTTCAGCCGTGCCGCGGAACATTTACTCATCAGTCAGCCGGCGGTATCGCAGCAGGTTGCCGAGCTGGAAAAACACGTGGGCATACCCCTGCTCGACCGCCTGCCGCGAGGCGTACAGGTAACACCCGCCGGGGCAGAACTGCTTGCGTACGCCCAGCGCATTGCGGCTTTGGAAACCGCCGCCTTTAAGGCCATGCAGGATGCCTCGGCGGG
>JAJZKJ010000316.1 GCA_021804195.1 Acidobacteriota bacterium | reverse complement strand
ACAGGCGGCGGAAGTCGCTGAAAAATGTTGCTACGCGCTGGATTTATTCCGCCGCTGGGAAGCACTGGAGAAATCGCGCGGTGTGCTGACTTCAAGGCAGATCGAAAAGGGGCTGCGGCTGGGTGTGTACGCCGCTTCCTTTGCCGGCCTCTCGTTCGGCTTGATTCGGTGGCGGACATCGCAGTTGCGCCATCCGTATCGCGTGCTGAGCACGTCCCAGCGGCTGGATTCATCGTGGTGGCTGTTGGACGGGGGCGAAGGGGCTGGAGGCAACAGGGATCGCCGGCGTGGCACTGGCGGCGGCGCGCCACGAAGCCGACCTGGCCCCCTCGGCGGGGAGATAAGACGGAAATGAAGGCGGTGTGTCGCCGCCTCGCGCGTGGTAAGCATTTTTCAGGAGTACTCGTTATGGAAGCGACCAAGTTGGTAAAAATCACAGGAAAGTGCAGGGTGAGCAGGAGTTTGAGAGCACTCGCCATGGCGGCAGCCCTTGTGGCGGGATTTGCTGCATTAGGGGCGGGCGGAGGATTGCTGGTTGCACAATGCGAGAATGTTGGCATTCAGACAATTAAGGCCGGTACCATCGATCCACACTATGAGACACTTATCGACTGCAGCGCCGATGGCTGGGTAACTTGGAACTGTAAGCAATCCTATTTTGTCGCGACCAAGGACTTTAACCAGTGTTGGGGATCGGATTCGGGGTATAACTGCGTAAAGGATGGGAATCAGGGAGGGAAAGAATACTATGGCGGGACATGCAACGATTCCCCCCCCGGAGGGTGCAATGCACCTGTAGCCAGTTATCCGACCAGCGTGCCCAACTTTGCGCTCCAGCACTGCACTGGCGGATAAAATACCCCGGGGCCGCGCACCAGTTGCCACGCAGCCCCGGCCGCACTGCGCTAAGCTTTTGCCCGGCGGGGACTGCGTCCTTGCTCGGCGGTGTGCAGCGCCTCGACGTGAGTGGCAATCGTGCGCATGGATCATGGCCTGGGTGCGGGGCCACGGATAGCTGGTCGGCGGCGGGCCGAATTTCCGCCACTCGCGGAATTGGAAGAAAATCAGGGACGCCGCAGCGAGTGAAATCGGGCCGCCGGAAACTCGCTCTGGCTCCCCTGCGTCGAGCGCTCCAGGGGCGGGCCTCTGGTGAGCGACCGTCTTTAGGTCATCGGTTTAATCGGAGGTAACTAACATGTGTGCCCTTAACTTGCTTCGCCCTGCATTGCTATCCGCGAACCGCTGTGTGCGGATCGCAGTTGCGGCTACGTTTATCTCGGCGGCGCTCTGGTGGTTCAACTACACTGCCATTGCCTCAGCATCGGGCCGAACCCTCGTCGCGGGCTCCCCCGCCGCCAGCCATACCCTCGCAGCGGCGCAATGGAAGTCCCTCCTGCGCGATGCGGCGAAGAGGATATCGACCTTGCGCCTGCAGGCGGCGTTTCGCCGCCAGCTCTACATCTCGCCCGCGGTGGCTCGGCAGCTCAAGGATGGGCTGGAGCGTGGGTTCCCAAATCAATCATTCAAAGATTTCCATCCTCGAGTTGGACGTGTTGTAAGATCGCAATTGATCCATCTTGACTGGGCAGTTGCCAGGGGGCTGGTCAATGTTCGGAGGATACAGACCGGCGGCGTGACGGCACTCGGCCCAAGTGGGAAGCTGCGGTCGGGGCTCACGCGAGCGTCGATTTGGGTCGTCGGTCGGCGGTTCTACTGGTGGGCGTATCCTGGCGGGGGTGTCTGGAACGTCTCGGTCGGACGGCGGAACGGTGCCTGGTTCACGGGGGCTTGGCCATACACATCCCGGGGCCTGGGCTTATTTGATATTTCCGTGTACTGGGTGCCGTTCGCGACGCCAATAGTGCCGGCCGTTGGGCTGACCAAACTGCCGTTGAGCTACCGCTTGGCCAGCCAAAAGATCGACTCATCCACCGGGCTTATCAGGCTAAGATACATCGAACTCTACGACGGGAAAGTTAACCGCGTGCCGGGCATAGGGACCTGCGAATACCTATACGTGCTCCGGCTGGCTGGTGGGTTGCAAATTTATCACAAGATATGGGAGGCCGTTGGCGGACCGAAAGGGACCATCCGGTTCTTCGAGGCTGACTTCAAGAAGTTCGTGAAAACCGGTGGAATTTGGTTCCCAACGCGCATTCGCGAACGCAACTGGCCTAACGGCGCGAAGCACGCCCAACCCGACGAAACGATAACGATAAAGCACGTCGTGGTTAACGGAAGCTTCCCGCGGAATACATTCCGCTACACACCGCCATTCGGGGCGATGGTCACCGACACGCGAACCAAGCATGCGAGCATTTATTTTGTCGGATCGAAAAACCCGAAAATTCCGCCAACCACGGTACCTGCGGTGGGAACCAAAAGGGGTGCCGGCAAATGATACGACGACATTCTCTTCTGTTCTGGGTGGCGCTTGCTGTTGCCGCAACTTCTGCCGGAGCTTGGATGGTGCGGGCAATGTGGCCGGCGCCGGTGGCGGAATTCCTAATTGGCCAGCCGAGAAAGGTTGCGGCGGTGGCGATCAATTTTGGCAAGGTCTACTACGGCGAGCGGGCAACCCGCGAGCTAACGGTTGTGAATTCCTCCAGGCACCACCTCACGTTGGGTGAAAAGACGGGATGTGGATGCACGCGGATTAAGATACTCAATCCGGCCATTCCACCCGGCGGCCGGTCGGCGGTGCGGGTAAGCTATACCGGGATAGACCCAGGGCGGACCGGACCGGCAAGCCAACAATTCATCATTTTTGATAATGGCAAGAAGCTGATACCCGAACTCCGTGGGGTTGTCCATGCCGTTCTCGCTCAATCGCTTCGCTTCAACCGGACCGAAATCTCTTGGCGTAACCTTTCAGGCGAGCCTGCCCATGGCGGCCAAGCTGTGGTGGCCGAGAATGTTTCGGGTGTCCCAGCCAGCGTTGCGTGGAGCGCCGGTGGCGAAGGGCGGTTTTTCTCGATCGCACCGACATCCGCCGTGATCGCGCCCGGCGCGAGCGTGAGGTTCCTGTTTCGGCCGTCGAGGGCGATAGCTGCAGGGCACCGGTCGGAGGCGGAAGCGATCGTGCTTCGGGGAACCCTCCAATCCAACGGGAGGCCCGTACGGCTCAATTTCACGTTCGACGCCTACGACACGCTGGAGCCAGTTTTGGAGGCAATTCCTGGGGCTCTGGTGCTATCACCAAGGCCGGGTGTCCGCTTGGTTTCGGAGGTTGTCCGGCTCGTAACGGGGCCGGGAAACGGGAAGGTACCGCACGTGCTTGCGGTGGCGACCAGTAGCTCCGCACTTCACGCCGTCCGGGAGGATGGAGGGAGGATTTTGGTTTCGCTGCACCTGCCACACGGCCAAGTGGCCTTTCTGGGTAATGTCCGCGTTACGTATGTTTATGGCGAGGCCAGGTCAGCCTTGGACATCCCCGTTTTTGCGGCCCCGGGTCTATCCGTTCCGCGGCAAACTCGTCCCTCGCCAGTGCGGGCCGATGGAGAACAGGAATGACTGCGACCCTCCAGCGCGTCCCCACCCCCGCCAGCGGTGAGGAACTGGCTCCGGCGAACCGTGCGGGCGAGAGCCGGGAACGGCGTGGGTTGCCGTGCGTCGTCGGCACGACCGTGCTGGCGGCTGCCGCGTTAAAGTCATGGGGATTTGACCTCTTGCCCCTCGCCCACGGAAGCCCCGCTCTGGCGGCCATCGGGCCAGCGTCGCTGATCGCCTGGGAAACCTTCCTCGGCCTCTGGCTCCTCAGCGGTACCTTACCAACC
>JAJZKJ010000315.1 GCA_021804195.1 Acidobacteriota bacterium | reverse complement strand
AGTGTTTGAAGTTCTGGTAGGCGAGTTTGCGTATCACTATGCCGTGATCGCAAGCTGGACGGAGCCTGCAAGTGGTCTCCTGGCTGCCGGTTCAGCGTAGAAACCGGGGCTTGCGCGGGCGCCCGCCGCGATCCCGCCGCGATCCGGCTCATGGCCGTCACCAAAACCCAGCCGCCGGAAGGCGTGAGGCAAACGTAGAGCCGCTATGCGATGCTTATCTCTGAGCGTGATCCATTGCGAATTGCCGCCGGTATAAATCGGCATACAGCCCCTGCGCCGCTAGCAGATCGGCATGCCGGCCGCGCTCCACGATCCGGCCCTCCCGCACCACCAGAATCTGTTCGGCTTTGAGAATGGTCGAGAGCCGGTGCGCGATCACCAGTGAAGTGCGCCCGGTGAGCGCCACTTCAAACGCTTTCTGAATCGCCGCTTCCGACTCCGAGTCCAGATGTGCGGTGGCTTCGTCGAGAATCACCACGTCGG
This sequence comes from Acidobacteriota bacterium, assembly GCA_021804195.1. The sequence goes on along the minus strand of JAJZKJ010000315.1, from coordinate 3,305 downwards.
GCGACTTCAACAGCAGCCGCGCGATCGCCAGCCGTTGCTTTTCTCCGCCCGAGAAGCGGTAGCCGCGTTCGCCCACCAGCGTTTCCAGTCCTTGCGGCAGGGATTCGATGAGCGGCAGAATCTGCGCCGCCCGCAGCGCATCCCTCAGCTCGTCTTCGCTGGCCTCGGGTCGGGCGTAGAGCAGGTTGGCGCGGATGGTGTCATGGAATAAATGCGCGTCCTGCGTGACCACTCCAATCCGCCGCATCAGGCTGTCCAGCTTTAACGCGCGCACATCCGCATCATTCAGCCGGACGGCTCCGCTTTGCACATCGTAGAGCCGCGTGACCAGTTGCGTGATGGTGGTTTTACCCGCGCCCGATGGGCCCACCAGCGCGGTCATCTGTCCCGCCTCCACGCAAAAGCTGATCGCCTCCAGAATGGTTTTTTCCGTCTGCCGCGCCGGCAGCGCCGCCGCTTCCAGCGAAGCCAGCGATACCTCCGATGGGGTGGGGTAGCGGAAGCTCACGTCCTCGAATTCAATCCGCACCGGACCCGCCGGCAGGTCGCGCGCCTGGGGCGATTCGCGAATCATCGGCTCCAGGTCCAGAACTTCAAACACTCGCTGGAAGGAAACTAGCGCGGTCATGATATTCACTTGAATGTTCGAGAGTCCGGCCAGCGGCCCATACAGCCGCGCCAGATACGCCGCCATGGCCACCACCGTGCCCACGTCCAGAACGTGGCGCACCGCCAGCACCCCGCCCCAGCCATAGGCCAGCGCCGTCGAGAGCGTCGCGGTCAGCATCAGCGCGGTAAAGAACAGCCGGCCGTAGATGCGCTGCCTCACGCTGATATCGGCCACTCTCCGCGCCTGCTTCTCAAAGCCCTGGCTTTCATCGCCCGCGCGGCCATACAGCTTGGCGAGTTGCGCGCCGGCCACATTGAAGCGCTCGACCATGAGGGCGTTCATGGCCGCCGTCAGGTTATAGCTTTCGCGAATGATGGCCTGCAGTTTGCGCCCCCATAAACGCGCCGGCAGCAGAAAAATCGGCGCCAGCACCAGCGCCAGCAGCGTGATCTGCCAGGAAAGCACCAACATGGCCCCTAGGAGCAGCGTCACCGTGATCAGATTGCCAATCACGTTGGAAAGAATGTCGGTGAAGGCGCTCTGGGCTCCGTTGACGTCGGTATTCAGGCGGCTGACCACGGCGCCGGTCTGCACCCGGGTAAAAAAGGCCAGCGGCATGCGCTGGATATGCTCAAAGAGCCGGGTTCGCAGCAATAGCACAATGCGGGTGCCGATGCGCGCCGCCAGATAGCTCTGTGCCAGCCCCAGTGCGCCGTCGCAGACTCCCAGCCCGGCGATCAGCAGCGCCAGCCGGATGATGAGTCCGGCATGTCCCTTCAGAATGCCGTCGTCAATAATCTGCCGGAACAGCAATGGATTGATGATGCCGATTCCGGCATCCAGAATCACCACGAGGAGAAACAGTCCCAGCCAGCCCCGGAACGGCCAGGCATAGCTGAACATGCGCCGCGCCGTTCCTTTCTTGACTTTTTCCTGGGTGACTTTGGGGTCCTGGCTTAATGAATGCCAGAGCCCGATCATCGATGACATAGAAACATGATAATGGCGAAAAGATCATGCGGAATGCGGAAGCGGCGATGCGAAGATCTGCGGAAAACGCAGATGTGAATGCGCGGTATGGCATTCTGGTATGCCATACACGCACTGGCTTTATGGCTGGTCCTGACAACTGCGATCTTTCGCAGAGCCTCGCCGTTGGCTAAAACCTGAATTCAATTAGTGGCGGCCCATGAGTCCACCATCAAGCAGCGTTCACGGCCGAGTCGCATTGTAGTACAAATGCCCAGCAATTTCGAAGAAATTGCGCTCAAGAATGCCCGCAGGCGGGGTCCCGGGGTTTCCTGTCAGGTCCCGCGTCTATGAACGATAATAGAATTCCAGCCTCCATCAAGGTTCGCAAACCCCGGCTTCGGCCGGGAAGTTGCGAAATGATTTCGCCGCAATATTAAAGTCGTATCGAGTGGGAAGGACGGGGTTGCCTGTTAGGTCCCGGCCCCCGCGGTAGAACGATGCTGGGCGTGATCCATAAATAAGCTCCTGTGGGTTCCATTACGCTCGCGCCACTTTCCAATACACGCCATACCGCTGCTTGCGAATTTGATAGAGCGGTATGAAACGCAGCGGCACTTTCTGTCCCTGAGTGCGGAAATGCAGCGGCGTGCCGGGTATCGGCTCGAGCGCCCGGGTGATTTCGCCCGCCGGCGCGACCATCCCTGGTTCAGGCGTGGGCTTTCCCGTTTCCCAATTTCGATATTTTCCATACATCATGTTTCGGGTCAGTCCGTCGGTCGGAAGCTCGGCGGCCAGCACCAGCGGCCCATACATGGCGGCTTGCACGCGCTCGTCGTCGGGCATGTGCGCGGTATGCAGGTGCATCGGCAGCCGCAAGCTCACCCGGTCTCCGCTCTGCCACACTCTGCGCAGAGCCAGATAACTGCCCGGACTGGCCAGTGCCGGGAGTCGCTTGCCATTGATGGTCAGTTCGCCACCGCGATCGGCCCACCAGGGAACGCGCAGGTTGATCGTGAATTCCCTTGGCTGTCGCAGCCGCAGCTCGAAATCAGTGCTTTCTTCGAGGGGATATTGCGTCAATTGCCGCAGTTGCAGCCCGGCTTCCGGCCACTCCAGCAGCGAGGGAATATAAAGATTGATATATAGATGATCACCCCGGGATGAGTAAATGCTGTTATTGAATTTGGAGAAATCCTCCGCCCCGGTGCCGCTGCAGCACCAGAACGAGTCATCCGGCGAATGGTAAAAAGTCCAGAAGCCGGGCTGCAGCGGCACGAAATACATCTTCATGCCCGTCTGTTGCTGTGTGCCCAGCTTGCTGTTGTAGAGCGTGCGCTCGTAATAATCCATGGCTCTCGCGTCCGCCGTCCAGCTATGGATATGGCGGGTGAGCTTGAGCATGTTGTATTGCACGCAGCATTCCTGGTTGCGGCTGCCCAATTGCTTGGCCAGCACGCCGGGCGGCGTGGTCCACCATTCGCCGTTGCTGGTGCCGCCGGTGGCGTAACAGCGGTGCGCGGTGACTTCCTGCCAGAAATACTGCGCCACGTTGCGGTAATAGGTTTCGCCGGTCAGCTCATAGCGGCGCGCCGCGCCGATCACCTGCGGCACATGGGTGTTGGCATGCAGGCCCTTGAGTTCGTCCCGGAACTCCGATAAGGGATCGAAAAATTCCTTGTGATCGAAACGGTGCGCAATCGCGGCGTAGAACCGGTTGCCGGTA
>JAJZKJ010000314.1 GCA_021804195.1 Acidobacteriota bacterium | reverse complement strand
GAGGTCATCGTGAGCCTGCCGCCGCTGTTGTTGTGGAAAGCGTAGCTGAAGTTGGCGAGGAACAGCCGTAAGCGGCGAATTCCTCGATTTGTTTTCGCGGAAATATGCCGAATATACCGGCTGCCCCATCACGGATATCGGGCGAATCCACGCGGAAACGGGAGTAAGTGTTCATGGCCAATCTCAATAAAGTTTTTCTGATGGGAAATCTGACGCGCGACCCGCAACTCAGTTATCTCCCCAGTCAGACCGCGGTGGTCGAGCTCGGCTTGGCTGTCAATCGCCGATGGAACGGCCAGGATGGTCAGCCGCGGGAGGAAACCACGTTTGTGGACATCGTGGCCTATGGCCGCCAAGCGGAAACGATTTCCAAATACCTGAAAAAAGGCCGTCCTTTTTTTGTGGAAGGTCGCCTGAAGCTGGATCAGTGGGAAGCCCAGGATGGCTCGAAACGCAGCAAAATGCGGGTGATTCTGGAGGGCTTCCAGTTTATTGATTCGCGTCCGGCGGGCGGTTCACAGCAAATCGATGGCGATGCCGCAATGGATGAAATTTCGGCGCCCGAGTCACGACCCGCTCCCCGGGCGTATGGCCGTCCGGCGCCGGCGGGCGGGACAGCCGCCGGATCGCGTCAGGCTCCGCCGGATGACGAGCCGCCGCCCATCCGCGAGGATGATATACCGTTTTGAGTTTTGAAAGACGGGCGTTAATCCCCGCGATGAGTCAAGCCGGCATGTGTACCGGCGATAGAACTGAAATTTACAAGGTGAATTGAATGAAAATTCTTCTTACGGAAACAATTGCAAAGGTAGGCGTGGTGGGTGAGGTGGTTGAGGTAACCGAGGGGTTCGCCCGCAATTACCTGATTCCCAAGAAACTCGCCATTCAGCCGACGGACGGCAATATCAAACGTTTTGAAGCCGCACGCAAGGAATACGAAGCCCATCAAAAACTGCTCCGCCAGCAGAAGGAACAGCTCTGCACCGCATTGGAAGGCGTGGAGATTTCGGTTATTCGCGCTTCCAATGAAGAAGGCCACCTGTTTGGTTCCGTTTCGCGGCGCGATATTGCCGAAGAACTTCAGAAACTGGGCCATGCCGTGACACCGGATGATGTGCGTCTGGACGAACCGCTGCGGCGCATTGATACATTTACGGTTCCCGTACAGCTTGCCCCGGACTTGAAAACCCAGGTAAAGGTATGGGTAATGCGGGAAAAGACCGCTGAAGAACAGGCTGCCGCCGCCCAGCCGGCCGCTTCCGCGGAAAGCTCCGCACCAACCGCGGGTTAATCCGAATCGACCCCGCAAGTCGGGCGTTCATCGGGCGTGCGGGCATCATCCGCGACTGCCGCACGCCGCGCCATAATTTTCCCATGTCACCGGGGGAATCCCATGGATGACCCGATTTCACAGGCTACAACCGCCCGGCCGCGGCCGGACGGATCCTCCGCCGGGGGGAATTTACCGGTGGATCGCCTGCCGCCGCACGATCCAGCAGTTGAAATGGCCCTGCTGGGATCGATGCTTATCGCACCGGATGTGATCGGTCCGGTACTGCAGATCGTGGACGATCCGGAAGTTTTTTTTTCCCTTCAGCATCAGATAATTTTTGTTGCTATCCGTGAAATGTTTGAGTCCAATGCCGGGATTGACGGCATAACGCTCAGCAACTGGCTGATGCGTAAAGCGCAGTACGATGCGGCCGGCGGATATGATTTACTGGAAAAAATTCTCAACTGCGTGCCCAACGCCGGTAACGCCGAAACCTACGCCCGGATGATTCGCGACAAATCATTGTTGCGCCGGCTTATCAGTGCCTGCACCCGAACCCTGACGGAATGCTACGAAAGCCCGGACAGCCCCACGACAGTGCTCGATCGCTCGGAGGGGCGTATTTTTGAAGTCGCGCAGAAAAAACAGATGGGCAAGCCTGTGGTGCTCGGCGAAGTTCTCGGCGAGACCATGGAAATGCTGCACCGGACCAACGGCGAGCATATCACGGGTGTTGCCAGCGGCTATGTGGAGTTGGATAACCTTACCAGCGGGTTGCAAAAAGGTGAAATGATCGTCATTGCCGCGCGGCCCAGCGTGGGAAAGACCGCATTGGCCATGAATATCGTGGAGCATGTGGGCGTGGATCTTAAGAAACCGGTGGCGGTTTTTTCCCTGGAAATGTCCCGCCAGCAGCTTGCCCAGCGCATGCTCTGCTCCCGCAGCGGCGTGGATTCGCATTCGCTGCGCCGCGGCATGCTTTCACGGGATGATCACGCCCGGCTGGGCGGGGCGGTGGGCGCTTTGGCGGAGGGCGTGATTTATATTGATGATACACCGGGCCTCACGATGCTTGATCTGCGAACAAAGGCTCGCCGCCTGAAATTGCAGCACGGAATTGAAATGGTGGTCATTGATTATCTGCAACTCATGGAGGCCCCGCGGGAGGAAAATCGCCAGCAGCAGATCAGCACGATCAGTCGCGGAATCAAGGCGCTGGCCCGCGAACTCGATTGTCCGGTCATCTGCCTGTCGCAGCTCAATCGCGCCTCGGAAAGCGAGAACAGGCTGCCGCGCACCAGCGACCTGCGCGAGTCCGGAAGCATTGAGCAGGATGCCGATGTCGTCATGCTTCTGCACCGGGAAGCTGTCATGCATCGCGGCGACAAGGAATGGGAAGAGCAAAACCCGGACAAGCTCAACGAGGCGCTGTTGATCGTCGCCAAACAGCGCAACGGCCCCTGTGATACCGTCAAGCTTACCTTCCTTGGAGCCAATACCCGGTTTGTAACTTACAACCCGGGCGTGATGTAGTTTTCCGTCCCCTCCGCCGGTCGCCGCCGGACCAGCTTGCAATTTCCCGCGCGTCCTATTACAAGAAGTCGCTGACCGGCAGGAGAAATATCATGATTTACCGGATTGCACCGTGTGTGCGCTGGTGGGTAATTGGATTGGGCTTGTGGCTCATCGCCATCACGCTGCCGCTTGCATTTTCACCGGCGGAATCTCTGCGTGCCGCGGCGGTTTCGCCACTGTCGGTTACCGCATCCATCCGGCCCGGTGCCCGCGGCATCGCGATTGCGCGCTCATTTTTGGGCATGTCCATTGAATGGGGGCTTACGGACCGGCTGTTTACCCGGAAATTCGGCCGGCAGGCGACCATGATCCGCCTGCTTAAAATGCTCGGCCGCCGCAACGGCCCGCCGGTGCTTCGTATCGGCGGCAATTCGCAGGATGAGGCTGTGTACAACCTGCCGCGGCGTCACGGCTTGCCGAAATTCGTGCACATTAATATTTCCCCACGTTCGCTGCAGCGTCTTGCGGAGGTTTGCCGGGCCACCGGTTGCAAACTGATTATCGGCCTTAACCTGGCTGTCAACCGTCCGGCCCTGGCTGTCAAACTAGTAAAGGCGTGCCGCCGCATTATCGGAAATACGCATATTCTGGCTTATGAAATCGGCAACGAGCCGGACTTTTTTCACCGCTTCGGCGGTATCTGGAATCGCAATTCGCTGAAACTATACGTCCGACGCTGGCGGCGATATGACCGGGCGATCCGCGGCTATCTGCCGACGCCGGCGGCGGTTGAAGGCCCGGCTTTCGGCGGCGGCTGGACCGGGCAGATACCGCGGTTTATCCGCATCGCGCATCGGGATATCTCGCTGGTCGGGTTGCATCATTACGCCCTTGGCGCACCGATCAAAAACCCCGGATCCCCATTGTTCGCCAGTATTGCCAACCTTCTCAAAAATTCTTCGGCGACGGCTTTTGTACGGTTCGTCGGGCCCATTATGTCTTCG
>JAJZKJ010000313.1 GCA_021804195.1 Acidobacteriota bacterium | reverse complement strand
ACTTGAACGGTGACGCCGGCCTCGGTGCGGGTAACGGGCCTGTAAAGCGTGTCGCGCTCGAAAGGTTCGAGCCCGGCCTCACGAATCAGCCGGAGAATGCGTTGTCGCGTCATGACTTGCGGGGTTGTAGCGCCGGCATCGTGATAAATCTTCTCTTCGACCACCGTGCCGTCAATGTCGTCGGCGCCGAAGCGCAGCGCCACCTGCGCCACCGCCGGCGTCATCATGATCCAGTAGGCCTTGATGTGATGAAAGTTGTCGAGCATGAGGCGCGCCACGGCGATGCTCTTCAAGTCCATAAAGCCGGACGTTTCGGGCCACGGAACCAGCTTGCCCAACTCGGTGTTCGCGGGGTGAAAGGCAAGCGGAATGAAGGTCTCAAAACCACGCGTTTCATCCTGCAGGCCGCGCAACTGCAGCAAATGATCCACGCGGTCTTCAGGGCTCTCGATGTGGCCGTAGAGCATGGTGGCCGTGGAATGCATCCCGAGCTGATGCGCCGTCTTGTGAATCTTCAGCCACATATAAGCGCCGATTTTGTGGTCGCAAATCACGCGGCGCACGGCAGGAGCGAAAATTTCAGCGCCGCCGCCCGGCAGCGAGCCGAGCCCGGCTTCTTTCAGTTGCTCGAGAATTTCGCGCACCGAGCGATGTGTCATGTGCGCATAGTAACCGATTTCAACTGCGGTAAAAGCCTTGAGGTGAACGCCCGGGAAGCGCTCCTTCAGTCCGCGAATCAGGTCCACGTAATACTGGAAAGGCAGGTCGGGATGCAGTCCGCCGACAATGTGGAATTCGGTCACCGCCTCGGTCCAGTTCTCGCCCGCCGTGCGAAAGGCCTGCTCCAGCGCCATGGTGTAAGCTCCGGGACCATCGGGCTTGCGCCCGAAAGCGCACAGCTTGCAACTGGCCACACAAACATTGGTGGGATTGATATGCCGGTTGACGTTGAAATACGTCCGATTGCCGTGCAGTTTTTCACGCACGTGGTGCGCGAGCCAGCCGATCGCCAGCAGATCGTCCGATTTGTCCAGCGCCACGCCATCTTCGAAGGTCAGGCGTTCGCCGGCCAGAACTTTGTCGGCGATAGGCTGCAGCGTCGCGTCATGCACCCGAAGATTTAACATTGGATTCATCCTACCCGCCGGCCGGCCATTGAAAAACCATTTTACGCCTTCTCCAAACGCATTTTCAATCATTGGCGGGCTTCTATGAAAAGCTCGGTTACAAATCGTGAAAGCGCGGTACGCGGACCTCAAAGAAGGTGTGAGGTGTTGTCATCTCTCGGCCGAGGCAAGTAAACTGAGTCCTGCTCCGTCCGCATGACCTCCTCGAAAGGTGCGCTCCGCCGGTGTCGCGCCGTCACTGCGACCAGCTTGTGGGAGTCCGGACCCAGCGATGCTTTCGCAGCTCGGCAAGCAGCGGCTCCGGAAGCGGCCCGGCATCGCTTGCGGCCATGTTGGCTTCGACGTTCCCCGTTTTCCTCATTCCGGGAATGGTCGTCGAGACGGCGGAATTGCTCAGGATAAACCGCAGCGCCATTTCGGGCAGGCTCATGCCGAAGGGCACAAGGGGCTTGAGGCGATCCACGCGAGCCAGCGTGCTCTTAAGATTTTGCGGAACAAAATACGTATTGCGCCAATCGCCTTCGGGCCAGCGGCTGCCGGCTCGCAGCGTGCCCGTCAGGCTGCCCTCATCAAATGGGACGCGCGCAATCACCGCAATATCATGTTCGCGGCAGGCGGGAAAAAGCTCATCTTCCGGATTCTGGTCGAACATGTTGTAGATGACCTGGACGGCTTCGATCAGTCCGGAGCGGACCGCGCGAATGCCATTCCACGGTTGCCAGCGATTAATGCTGATGCCGATGGCCTTGAAAAGCCCTCGGCCGCGAAGTCTGTCCATCGCCTGAATCCAGCGCTTGTCGTCGAGCCAGGAATCCTCCCAAACGTGGAACTGCATCAGGTCGAAGCTTTCAAGTCCCGCATTTTCCAAACTGCTGTGAACGTACTTCTCGATGTGCTCCGGGGGAAAGCAATCATCCAATGTGAACTCGCGGCGGCTCGGCCACTTTAAGTTCTTAGGAGGAATTTTCGTGGCGGTGTAAAGGCGCTTTTTCGGATTCTCTCGAACGAGCCGCCCGAGCAACGCCTCGCTTTTGCCGTCGCCATAAGCCCACGCGGTGTCGAAGAAATTGCAGCCCAGGTCCACAGCGCGCTGGAGCGATTGCCTCGTTTCTTCCTCGCTTGAGCCCGACCACGCTGCCAGGCCCCACATGCCGTAGCCGACTTCGCTCACCTGCCATCCCGTGCGTCCAAATCGCCGGTATTTCATTTTCCCTCCGCTGGGTTGCTTGGCCGTGGCGCGGGCCGTGAGAAGACGACGTTCACACCCCTGGTTTATGGACCTCAACACGCCGGGCAAAGGATCATGGTAATCCCCTCGCGATTTCGCCGCAATGCTCCCACAATTCCGAGCCCCATTCGCCGGAAAAGAAAACAATCGCCTCTTCCAATTCGCCTTCACTTTCGAAACAATGGAGGGCCGTCCTATGGACATGAGGCACGAATCCGCATGAAACGATTCACGCGCGCCGTCGCTTTAATCCCGGCCATTTTCGCAATCCTGATCCTTTTGCACTGGCCCTTGCTTCGGCTGCCTTACTTCTGGGACGAGGCGGGCTATTACATACCTGCCGCATTCGATTTTTATCGCCGGTGGCTCCTGATCCCGGCCAGCACGCAGCCCGTTGGCCACACGCCGCTTCTGTCCGTGTTCCTTGGAATGGCGTGGCATCTATTCGGTTATTCGACGCTGGTCACACGAACCGCGATGCTTTTTATAGCCTCCTTGACCGTTGCGGCGAGTTACGCTTTGGCGCGAAGATTCGCGCACCGGGAAGCGGCTGCCTGGGCCGCTTTGTTGCTCGCCGTTTCGCCGCTTTTTTTTGCTCAAAGTTCTTTGGCGAACCTCGACCTCGCCGTGGCTCTTTTTGTGACGCTGGCGCTTTTGGCTCTTTTTGGCCGGAGGTGGGCCTGGTTTGCCGTTGCGGCCACTCTGGCAATCATGACCAAGGAGACGGCTGTGATTCTGCTGCCCGTCGCCTGGCTCTACGCGCGGCGGCGGGAAAGCGTCCGCAGCCTTCGAGATTGGCTCTGGCTTGCCTCGCCGCTCGTCCCGCTGCTTCTATGGGCAATCTACTATCACCACTCGACCGGCTATTGGACGGGCAACCGCCAATATCTTCAATACAATCTTTACTCCGCGCTTGATCCGGAACGAATCGCAGCCAGCTTCGTCCGCCGGGTTTACGAAACCTTTGTGGGCGGATTTAACTGGATCCTCGTAGCGGGCGCGGCGGCGGGCTGGTGGTGGGCGAAAAGATCGGACCGGCGAAATGCCGGGCCGAAGACGCAGGAAGCTTATCAGGGCTTTGGCTCCCGGCAGCTTTTATTTGTTGCCGCAACCCTGACGGCCGTTTATCTCCTGTTTCACAGCTTCATTGGCGGGGCGGTCCTGCCACGCTATCTCCTCCCCATTTTCCCTATTTTTTACCTCGCGCTTGTTTTCCTCATTGACGGTTTGCCGCGAGTGGCGGCAAGGGCAATCCTCGGGGCGGCCGTGGCGTGTTTTATTTTTTCCTGGTTCATCAACCCGCCCTATCCCTATCCCTATGAGGACAATCTGGCTTATGCCACATTTGTGCGGCTCCACGTTCAAGCCGCTCGCTTTTTGGAAGCCGAGCCCGGACGGCCGCGCGTGTTAACCGCCTGGCCGGCGACGGATGAATTAGATCG
>JAJZKJ010000312.1 GCA_021804195.1 Acidobacteriota bacterium | reverse complement strand
GCTGTGTGGGGGGGGGGGCATGCCTACCGGCAGGCAGGCATCTTGCCCGATTTGAATCTCCATACCATGGCGGATTGGAAGACCGCCCCCCATAAAGCGCCGGCCCATGTCCGTCCGAAAAGCGGTGGCGGGCGTTTCCGTCCGCCGCCGCGCTGCTCCATCTCTCGGCTCGCTAACAATAAAGCGCCGGGCAAGCCGCTATCGCCAGATCGCCATTACGCCGTCTTTCGCCTGCGCCTTGCCAGCAGTCCCAATCCGCCAACGGCCAGCAGCGTCAAAGTGGCTGGTTCTGGCACGGCGGTGGTAAGATTAAAGCCCCACCAAATACCGCTACCATAGATGTTGATCGTTTTGGTAGTGGTATTAAAGGTGTCCACAAACGTTTGGGCTTGCCAGGTAGTTGTGCCGAAAGGAAGTTGCCGTCGGGAAGGGGCATCCGCAAATTCGGTACTTGTCGTCGGATTGTTTGCTGGGGTGGGGTAGTTGTTATCATAATTGGGGTTGGTGCCGGCGGTGCCATAATTATCGAGGTATTCGTAGTATCCTCCGCCGGCGCTATAGCCATTGGGCGGCGTTCCGTTTGAATTGGGGGCGTTCGTGTAGATGGCTTGCATCCAATGGACCGCAGCGCCAGTGGGATCGCCGGCGCCCGGAGTATAGAGAATCCGGATATCGGCTCCACCCCACCCGGCTTGGGTGTAGGATTTTCCGCCAAAAGAGCCCCCGTTGATATTCTCGGTGGGTTGTTGCGTAACCCAGGAGAAATACTTCTCCAGGGTAAGAGAACCACTCAGCGCCAAGCCGGTGTTTACAGTCCAACCATTTATCCCTTTTCCATTGGCGTCTGTGAATCCCTGAGCATACAGCCCGTTGGTGATCCACGGGCAGGTATTTCGCTGAATCGCGGGGTTTGGGTTAAGAGTTGAAGTCCACATGTAATTGACGCCGGTCATTCCACCTGTTGCCGATCCTCCTCCGGCGGGGATGGGGTTGCCATTAAATGCGGCTTGCACGGAGGCGAGCGCTGTGAAACTCGCCAAAAGCATCACCACACCTTGCAAAAACGGTTTGGTTATCCGGTCTACTTTTGGCGCCGTTTGTGGATGCGGATAGAGAGCTTTGCGTGACATGGAAATTCCTCCTCACAAAGAACGATGTTTCCGCGCGGCTTCCGGCGCGCACCGAAATAAAACCGCGTTTATGTACACACGCAAAATCATGCGTGTATAACCGCGATACGGATTCTCCCCTCCGTCCGAAAAGCGGTGGCGGGCGTTTCCGTCCGCCGCCGCGCAGCTCCATCTCCCGCCGCTTTTTCCGCGGGGATCAATCCCGCAGCTCGCTTCGTGTCCGTTTTACGCCGCCTTTTTCCCGCGCTTCAGGAGCAAACCCAGGCCGCCCAGGGCCAGTAGCGCCATGCTAGCCGGTTCGGGTATGGGAACGGGGCTTTCCGCGAAGACGGACACTATCTCTCCGTAAGTTGCGGAAGCCGTGTTATCATCGGACGCGATACCCGACGCACCCCCCTTGTATCCGAACACAAGGTAACCATTCACAAGCTTTGTCAAGTCAATACTCGTGATGTTCGGGGCATCGCCTGTTCCATATGTGATATTGCCGCCAACATTGTTCGTTGGATCGATAAAACTGATATTGCCGGAGTTCGTGGTCTGGTCGTAGTTGATACCGGTTAGCGTGACCACATGGCCGGGCGTTGGGTTTGTACCGGTTGAGTCTGTCCAAGCGAAGAACATCTCGACATCTTCACCAGCGGCAAGCTGCTGCTGGATGAATGCGGCCGTAGGCGTCGTGTTGGCAATGCCGCCAACCCAGGGGCCGTTTGCCGCCTGAGAAAAGGCGCCGTAGCCGTTCTGTCCAACGGTTTGTATGGCGTATTTCTGGCCGGTGTTGCTGGTTATGCCGTTGGGGAATTTATTCTGAAGATACTTCTCCTTACCGAGGGCAAAACCTCCCGGCGATGTGCCGCCTCCAGAATAACCGGTTTGCGAGTTCGCATTTGCGGTCGCTGGTGAGGTACCCATGTAGGCCCCGGAGGCCAGCGTGCTGATCGTGCCGTAGGGATTGCCAAGGTCGACAAGACCCAGTGTGAGATTATACTGATTCTGAAGAAAAATAAACGAATTCGCGGCGGATGTGGGCGCGCACGCGGCGGGGCCCATGGCCGAAACACCCGGATTCGTCGGTGTTACCAGAAAGGTGCCCGCTGGTGGCGCGGTGGTGGTATTGGTGGCATTTTGATCAAAGTGGCCAAACGAATTCGCGTTTTCGCTGGCGGTCAATATCACATCCGCCTGTACGCGATGCTGATACATGAACAAGCCCGCCGCGGCCAGCGCCAAGAGCGCGGCGGCTCCGGTTCGTCCTCTCCCCCGCCTTGGTGAAACGTGTTGGATGGTGATACGTGACATGGAAATTCCTCCCTATAAGGAAATATGTTTCCGCGCGGATTCCGGCGAACGCCGGTAAAGAAACCGCGCATACTTACATAAACACAAGTCGATGCACGAAGCCATGAACAGGCTCTCCGCGCCGCATCCATGCGATAATCTTCTGAATTGGCCTTCGAGAATTTTGACATCCCGCCCGAAGGTCCGTTCTCCCCCTGCTCTCTTTCGAGGCGCAGGGCAACTTATCCAATATATTATAACCCACTTCCGATAAATGTCAAGCTTGAATCCGTATAAATTCTATAGAAATGCCGCAAGTGCTGCTTAAATAAGGACTTACATGTTTGCTCACCTGATCTCCTACTCCAATTTCCACTGCTCTATGTTTGCCTGCGGGCAAACATTGGGGCATCGGCTCAAAAATGTATCCAAACCGGCCAAGCCGAGTATACTTTATTCCCGCCGCACCCGGCGGCGATTCCAGGAAATTGGAGTGGCTATGACGGCCCGCATCATTGATGGAAAAGCCCTTGCCGCCCAGGTCAGACAACAAGTGGCCGCGGACGTGGCGCAGCTCCGCAGCGCCGGCAAGCCCGTGCGACTGGTGGCGGTTCTGGTCGGCCGGTCGCCGGCGGCCTGTGTTTACGCCCGCAATCAAGCTCTCGCCTGCCGGGAAGTCGCAGTTGAATACAGTTTGCGGGAATTGCCGGCTACCGTTACGCAGGACGAACTGGACCGCCTGCTGCGGGAATTGGCGGCGGACCGGTCGGTGACGGGCATTATGCTGCATCTGCCGCTGCCGGAACACCTTCACACGCAACAGGCGCAGTACGCCATCGATGTGATCAAGGATGTGGAAGGGGTGAATCCCTCCAACATCGGCCACGTGGTTTACGGATATTCCATTATCGCTCCCTGTACCGCGCTGGCGGTGCTGGCTCTGGTGGAGTCGACGGCTGTATCGCTGCGGGGAGCGGAAGCGACTCTCGTGGGCGCCAGCCGCATCGCCGGAAAACCGACCGCGTTGTTGCTGACCGAACGCGGCGCCACGGTGACGCTCTGCCACATTCACACGCGCGATCTGGCCGCCCACACGCAACGCGCGGAAATTCTGATCGTGGCGGCGGGCCAGGCCGGCTTGATTAACCGGCGGCACGTGCGGCCGGGCGCGGTGGTGATTGATGTCGGGATCAATCGCCTCGACACAACGGACGCGAATGGAAAAACCGTGCGGAAAACCGTCGGCGATGTCGATTTTGATTCCGTCGCGCCGCTGGCTTCGTGGATCACCCCGGTTCCCGGCGGCGTGGGGCCGATGACTCTCGCCATGCTGCTGCGCAACACCGTTCGCGCCGCCCGGCTGGTCTACGGCTTGGAGCAACCCTTCGGA
>JAJZKJ010000311.1 GCA_021804195.1 Acidobacteriota bacterium | reverse complement strand
ACACACACCGGGAAAAGATGGACGGTGGACAAGCCCAATTGCGGATGTTGCTGCAGACGACCCGGCGCCTGGAGAACCAGACCCCGGCCCGGAGTCCGCCACTTGCGGAGAGTCATTGACCATGAAATATCTTTACTATCCTGGATGTTCGCTCAAGGGCAGCGGCCGGCCTTATGAAGAATCCCTGCTGCGCCTGTTGGACCGGCTGGGCGTGGAGGTCGCGGAGCTTGCGCACTGGAACTGCTGCGGCGCAACGGCCTATATGTCGGTGGATGAAGTCCAGGCCTTCGCCCTGGCGGCCCGCAACCTTTGCCTGGCCGAAGCGTGCGGCGGCCCGGGCGACGCGCACCTGATCGCCCCCTGCAGCGCCTGTTATCTCGTCCTGAACAAGGCGCAGGTATATATCCGCCAATACGCCCGGATAGGACAGGTTGTCGCCGAAGCCTTGCGCGCCGCCGGGCTGGAATATCATGGCCGGATCAAGGTGCGGCATCCCCTGGACGTGCTGTTCCATGACGTCGGCGTGGAACGGATCAAAAAGGCGGTTACGCGGCCGCTCCAGGGCCTGAAAGTCGCCTGCTACTACGGCTGCCAGGTCGTGCGTCCCTACGCGACATTCGACAATCCATATAACCCCATGGTGATGGACCATCTGTTGCGGGCGGCCGGCGCCCAGACGGTGGACTGGTCGCTCAAGGCGCGCTGCTGCGGCGGAACCCTCACCGGCACCATGGAGGAAGCCGGATTGCGGCTTAGCTACATTCTTCTTAAGGAAGCCCGCGCGCAAGGGGCGCAAGTGGTGGCCACCGCCTGCCCGCTGTGCCAGTTTAATCTCGAGTGCTACCAGGATCGGATGCAATCGCGATTCGGCGACGGGATCGAAATGCCCGTGGCTTATTTCACGCAACTGCTGGGGATGGCGATGGGCATCCCCGCCGGCAAGTTGGGAATGGAGCGGCTGCTGGCGCCGCAACCGGCAATCCCGATAGGTCCCCCGGGCGCCGCCGTAAAAGGAGAAATTTAGATATGATAATGCCAATCCACGATCCGGTTCGCATCGGCGTATACGTCTGCCACTGCGGGATGAATATTGCTTCGCGCGTGGACGTGGAGGACGTGCGGGCGTTTGCCCAGTCTTTGCCCGGCGTGGCGGCGGCCAGGACGTACAAGTTCATGTGCTCCGACCCCGGGCAGGAGATGATTCAAAAGGACATCAAAGAACACGGCCTGAACCGGGTGGTGGTGGCTTCGTGCTCGCCGCTGTTGCATGAACACACGTTTCGACGGGCCTGCGCCGCGGCGGGTATGAATCCCTTTTATCTGCAAATGGCCAACATCCGTGAGCAGGTCAGTTGGGTCACACCGGATCGCGCCCAGGCGACGCGTAAAGCCCGGGCGCTGATTCACGCCGCGGTGCGCCGCGTAGCCGATCATTACCCGCTGGCGAAGGAGCGGGTGAACGTGCACCCGGCGATCCTGGTGGTCGGGGGCGGGATCGCCGGCATCCAGGCGGCCCTGCTCCTGGCCAATGCCGGCAAAAAGGTGTACCTGGTTGAGCGCGAGCCTTCCATCGGCGGGCACATGGCCCAGCTCGACAAGACTTTTCCCACGCTCGACTGCTCCGCGTGCATCCTGACGCCCAAGATGTCCCAGATCAGGACGCATCCGAATATCACGCTGTGGACTTACGCGGAAATTGAAGAAGTCGCGGGCTTCGCGGGTAATTTCAAGGTGAAAGTGCGGCGCAAACCGCGCTACGTCAAGGAAGAACTCTGCGTGGGCTGCAGCGAGTGCGTCAGCGCCTGCGTATTCAAGGAGGGGCGTGTGAGCGACGAGTTCAACCAGGGTCTTTCCAAACGCAAGCCCATTTATATGCCTTTTCCCCAGGCTACGCCCAACGTGGTGGTGATCGACCCGCGCAGTTGCCTGAAGATCATGCGCGGCAAGTGCGCCATGAAGTGTGTCGAGGCCTGCCTGCGGGCCGCCATTGATTTTGAGCAACGGGAAGAGCACGCGGAGATTGAGGTGGGGGCGATTATTCTGGCCACCGGCTACCGGACTTTCGACGCCCGCAAGATACCCGAATACGGTTACGGCCGATTCCCCAACGTTTACACCATGCTGGAGGTGGAGCGGCTGGTCAACGCCGCCGGCCCGACGGGCGGGGATATTACGCTCCGCGATGGCGCGCGGCCCCAAACCGTCGGCATCATCCACTGCGTCGGGTCACGCGACCGGCGGCATCATCCTTACTGTTCCAATGTCTGCTGCATGGCGTCCCTGAAGATGGCGCATCTGGTGAAAGAACGCACCGGCGCCGAAGTATTCAATTTCTATATCGACATGCGCGCCACGTTCAAAGGGTACGAAGAGTTCTACGACCAGGTTCTGCGGGAAGGCGTGCAGTTCATCCGCGGACGGGTCGCCGAGGTCACGGATTGGGCGATCCGCTCGGCGGAGAAAGGCAAACTGGTCATTCGTGTTGAGGATACGCTGGTGGGCGTGGTCCGGCGGATTCCCGTGGACATGGTTGTTCTGGCGACGGCCATGGAACCGCAGGAAGACGCGGCCGCGGTCCAGCGGAAATTCAATATCTCCTGCTCGCAGGATGGTTTCTTCCTTGAGCGGCATCCCAAGCTTGGGCCGGTGTCGACGTTCTCCGACGGCATTTTTCTCGCCGGCGTCTGCCAGGGTCCCAAGGATATCCCGGCGAGCGTGGCCCAGGCCGGCGCCGCCGCCGCCGAAGCGTTGTGCCTGGTGGACAAAGGCTTCGTCGAGATTGAGCCGAATACGGCGTTCATCGACGAAGCCGCGTGCAGCGGCTGCCGGACGTGCATCCCGCTTTGCCCGTTCCAGGCCATTACGCGCGACGCCGTCAAAGGGGTGGCGGTGATTAACCAGGCCCTCTGCAAAGGCTGCGGCACATGTGTGGCTACCTGCCCTTCCGGCGCCGCCGGGCAGAATATGTTCACCGATGCCCAGATTTACGATGAAATTGAAGGGGTATTGGCCGATGTCTAGCAACGTTACCCTACCCGTGGCCGAGGAATTCGAGCCGCGGATTGTGGCTTTCTTCTGCAACTGGTGCACGTACACCGCCGGCGATCTGGCCGGCGCCGCCCGCCTGGCTTACGCGCCCAACATGCGGGTGATCCGTCTGATGTGCTCGGGGCGCGTGGATCCGGAGTTTGTGCTGGCCGCCTTGCGCCAAGGCGCCGACGGCGTGCTCATCGGCGGCTGTCACCCGGGCGACTGTCACTACCGCGAAGGCAACTACAAGTGCCTGCGGCGATTCCAACTGCTCTGTAAGTTTCTCCGCCAGATGGGCGTCGAAGAGCAGCGCGTCCGCCTGGAGTGGATCGCGGCCTCGCAAGGCGACAAAGTGCAGAACATCGCCAACGAGATGACGGCCCAACTCAAGCTGCTCGGACCGCTCCGGCTCCAGATCACGCCGCGAGTCAACGGCCGGCCGCGCGCCGCGGAATGTCCGCCGGCACCAACGAAAGGAGTCGCGCCATGAGCAAACCCAAGGTCGGCTTTTACTGGTGCGCCTCCTGCGGCGGGTGCGAAGAATCGGTGGTGGACCTGGCCGAGGCCATTCTCGATGTTGCCGCGGCGGTGGATTTCGTTTTCTTCCCGGTAGCCATGGATTTCAAACGCTCCGATGTGGAAGCGATGGCCGACGGCGCCATGGCCGCATGTATGATCAACGGCGCGATTCGCTCCTCGGAACAGCGTGCAATGGCCAAGTTGCTGCGCCGCAAGGCGCAAATTCTGATTGCCTACGGCGCCTGTTCCCACCAGGGCGGAATTCCGGGCCTGGCCAATCTCGTTGATCGCCAA
>JAJZKJ010000310.1 GCA_021804195.1 Acidobacteriota bacterium | reverse complement strand
TGGCTTGATCCATCCGGCCCGCATGCGAAGACACACTTGCCAGCCAGAATCCGCTCAGCGCTTTGGCCAGCTTCCAAAATAAGGCCGCCAGCAGCACCCGGATGGAAGCGCTTTTTTCGCGCTTTTTACTCTCCGCACCGTCATCATCCGCGAGACCTTGACTCATCCCCTCCCTCCCTTTTCCAGCCAGATGGCAAACACCATCAGCGACAACGCCATCGCCCACGCCACCGCGCCTTCCGGCACCGGACCATTCCAGTGCAACGCCGCGCCGCCGGGGTGGGAAGGCCGGCGCAGATACCGCACATATTCAGCTATGGATGCCACATCCCGCGCCGGCAGCTCGGCCGCGGAAAATCGCGGCATCGGCCCCGGACCCCAGCGTATGGCGCCGGCCACCAGCGCCATCGGCTTTCCACGCAGCGCGGGGGCATTCAGGCCGGCAAAACCCAGCGTTCCGCCCTGGGTCACCGCCCCATGGCAACTGGCGCAATTGACCCGGTATAAGTCGCCTCCCCGGCCCAGACTTCCTCCCGTCAGCGGAATCACGGCCAGATGGCGCGTCACAAAGCGGGCGATCATGCGCATTTGCGGCACCGTCAGAATCGTTTCAAACCTGGGCATGCGGCTGGGGCCGGTCTCCATTGCCAGCATGACCAGGCCTGGATTGTGCACGGCTTGCAACGAGGGTCCGGCCATGCGGATTACCGCGCTTTCGCCCTGGCCGGCTTCGCCATGACAGACCGCGCAGTGCCGGGAAAATAACGCCACTGCTTCCGCGCTCTTCGCCGCCGTCTGGCTCCAGCCCACACCGGCCCATGCCGACAAAACAAAAAGAATGCGGCCCCAGGCAGCCCAGGATTTTACCCAATGCCCTTGCCATTGCCCGAATTGCACACGACTTTGGATGCCCGCCGCATCCGCCCGCGCTATATGCCTGAAAGTAGCAGTAGGCCTGTAAAGTGGGGATTTACTTACGGAGTGAATATAAATAGGCCGTCATGTCCCGGGCCTGATTTTTTGTCACGCCCAGATCCGGCATCGCCGTATGCGGCTTGACCGCCGGCGGGTTTTCGATCCAGCGCATTAAATTGGCCGGCGTATTGGGCAGTTCTCCGGCAATGAAGACGCGATCGCCAAAATCGTACAGGGGTGGGCCCACTCGTCCCCGCGCGGCGCGAATGCCCGGAATGACATGGCACGCGCCGCAGCCCATGCGGCCGATCAGCTTTTTGCCCCGCTGGACATTGCCGCCGGGAACCAGGCCATTGCGCGGATCATGGCTGCCCGGCGAACAAGCCAAACTCATCGCCACCATGGAAGCCAGCGCCAAAGCCGTTAAATACCGCAATAATTTCAATCCATGCTCAGAATTAAAATACCTTTTCCAGCGTTGCCTCTCGACTTCCCCACTGCTTTTATATAATCCCATCCTTTTTCCCCACCCGAGCGATCGTCGCCACGGCTTCATCCAGATCGGCGGGCGCATGGGTTGCGGTCACGATCGCGCGCAACCGGGCTTTGCCTTCGGGCACGGTGGGAAAGGCGATGCCGGTGACCAGCACTCCGGCCTCGAACAGCGCCCGGGAAAACTCCATCGTTTTGCGGCCGTCGCCAATCATGATGGGCGTGATCGGGGTTTCGGTGCGTCCCAAGTCAAAGCCGGCGGCCCGCAGCCCACTCTGGAAGCGCCGGGTATTCGCCCAAAGCCGGGTGATTCTTTCCGGCTCCTGCTCCAATACTTCGAAGGCGGCCTGGCAGGCCGCGGTCACCGCCGGCGGGTGCGAAGTAGAAAATAAAAACGGACGCCCGCGCAGGCGCAAATACTCGATCAAGTGCGCCGCCCCGCAGACATACCCTCCCAGCGCGCCCACCGCCTTCGAAAGCGTGCCCACCTGAATCTGAACCCGCCCATGCAGGCCGAAGTGATCCACGGTGCCGCGCCCGTTGCGGCCCAGCACGCCCGAGGCGTGGGCGTCATCCACCATCATGATGGCGCCATATTTTTCGGCGAGCGCGCAAAGCTCGGGCAAGGGCGCAATATCGCCGTCCATGCTGAAAACGCCGTCCGTGATGAGAAGCTTTTTGCCCGGCTGCGGCGCCAGCTCGGCCAGAATTTTTTCCGCCGCCCGGGTATCGCGATGGGGGAAAACCTTGATCGCGGCCCGCGACAGCCGCGCGCCGTCAATAATGCTGGCGTGGTTCAACTCGTCGCTGATGATAAAGTCCTCGCGCCCGAGCACCGCGCTCACGGTTCCGGCATTCGCGGTAAAACCGCTCTGGAACACCACGGCCGCCTCGGCGCCCTTGAAACGGGCGATGGCGGCTTCCAACTCGACATGCCCGCGCATGGTTCCGGTAATGGTGCGCACCGCGCCCGAACCCGTGCCCAGGGTCCTGACCGCGGCTTCGGCCGCGGCCCGCAGTCTGGGGTGGGTGGTCAGGCCCAGATAATTATTCGAGCCCAGATTAATCACTCGCCGGCCGTTAAAAACCGCAACCGGCAATTGCTCGCCTTCGAGCACGGGCGGATGCACGCGCACGCCTTTCGCCTCCAGCGCCCGCAGTTCATCCTTCAAATAATGCAGCGGATCCGTATGCGCCATTTTGTCCACACTATTTCACTTCCCGGCATTATTGAGCTTTATAGCCTTGCCTCACGGCTGCAGCAGAATCTTCGCCGCTTCTCCGTTTTCGAGCAGTTGCATGGCCTGGGCAAAATCCGCCAGCGGCAGGCGATGGGTGATCAATGGATGGAGATTCAAACGCCCCAGCAATTGTTCCATCTGGTACCAGGTATCGTACATGCGCCGGCCATTGATGCCCTGAATGGTCAGGCCCTTAAAGATGACCAGCGGCGAAAGGTCAATTTCGATCGGCTTCCGGGGCAGGCCCAGCAGGCTGACACGCCCGCCCGGACGCGCCAGCCGCAGCGCGGCCTGCACACCCGCCACGCTGCCCGAAAACTCCAGGGCCACATCCACCCCCCGCCCGGGCGTCAGCTCCTGAATCTGGCGTTCGATTTCCGGATTCGCGGCCGGCATCAGGTAGTCGGCGCCCATGGTGCGGGCCATTGCGCGCCGCCCGGGGTGAGGCTCGAGGGCAAAAATCGCCCCCGCTCCGGCCGCCCGCGCCACCGCGATCGCCATCAATCCAATCGGCCCGCAGCCAATCACGGCCACGCTGCGGCCCGTAACTTCGCCGGCCATCACGGTATGCACCGCGTTGCCCAAGGGGTCCAGAATGGCGGCATATTCAGGCGTCACCGAATCGGACAACTGCCATAAATTGCTCTCCGGCACGGCCACATATTCGGCAAAGCAGCCGGGCGCGTCCACGCCCAGAATGCGCACCGAGGGGCAGACATGCGCATCGCCGGTGCGGCATTGCATGCACTGCCCGCAGGCCACATGCATTTCGCCCGACACCCGGTCACCCGGCTTGAGAAAGCTGGTTTCCGCACCCACCTCCTCGACCCGGCCGCAGAACTCGTGGCCAAAAATCAGCGGCGGCTTGATGCGGCTGCTGGCCCATTCGTCCCAATGGTAAATGTGCAGGTCAGTGCCGCAGATTGATGCCAGCTCCACTCGCACCAGCGCCTCCCGCGCGCGTGGCCGCGGCTTTGCCACATTCCGCAGTTCCGCGCCCGGAGCCGCCGTGGGTTTCACTAACGCATGCATGGTTGAGGCCATAGGCAAAACTACAGTCTATAACCTGTCTCATAAAATCGTGTCTATTATAATTCACACAACGCATGCGTCTTTTCTTTCGCTCGGGCCCATTTGCCGGCATAGCCAGGAAATGGGCACCCCTCCGCCAAACACGCGGAATTGTTTCGCTGGAAAAGCCGC
>JAJZKJ010000007.1 GCA_021804195.1 Acidobacteriota bacterium | reverse complement strand
GCGCGGCCTGTTTCCAATGACCCAGCTTTTGCGCCTGTTGCGCCGCGTGTTCCAGCCGTGGCACTGAATCCGGATGGGGCGCGGCCTGAGCCGCGGCCAGCGAAAGCAACAGTCCGGTCCATGCCAGCATGCACGCGATCCGCCACATGGAAAATGGTTTTTTCACATCACGCTTCCCGCTGTGGATGGCTGATCCCTTTGCCCGGCGCAACCTAAGCGATCCGGGGGGCGGAGAAATAGTGCTGCAAGACCATGGCGATGGCGCCGCGCAGGCGCGGCTGGTCGGCTTCGTTGGCGGCCAAAAGCTCGACTGCCTGATACATGCCGCAGCGTTGCCGCACGATTTCCTGAATGATGGCGGAAACGCGGGGCCAGGCCTGGGTGATTTCTCCGATCACCACCA
Organism: Acidobacteriota bacterium; assembly: GCA_021804195.1. The sequence goes on along the minus strand of JAJZKJ010000007.1, from coordinate 16,153 downwards.
CGCGTTCGGGCGCAAAGCCGGTCACCAGCATGGCAATGCCGACGCCCAGATAATGGGCCGCGCGATCGAGCGCGGCGGCGGCGGAAGGCTTGCCTTCGGCCGCCTGCTGCATGAGCTCGGGAAAATTCAGGCCGCGCGCGGCTTCGGATTTGGCCTGGCGTTTGTGTTCGAGCTGGCGATGCCAGTCCAGGACGGCGGAATTGGAGGAATATCGCTCCCAGCAGCCGCGATTGCCGCAAGGGCAGGGCAGGCCATCTTCGACCAGCGTGACATGGCCAAATTCTCCGCCCGCGCCGCTGGCGCCATGCACCAGTTCACCGTTGAGAATGATGCCGGTGCCAATGCCTTCGGCGACGGTGACCGTAATGAGATTACTCACCGGCGCGGCCCGGCCAAACCAGATTTCGGCCAGGGCGCAGGCATTGGAGGCGTTTTCCACCGTGACTCCCAGGCCGGTGACCTGCTTGAGCTCGCGGCTGAGATCCAGATCGCGCCAGCCGAGGTTAGGGGAAAAAATGATGCGCTGCGTGCGCTGATCCACGGCGCCGGGCACGCTGATGCCGATGCCCTCCCAGCGAATGCCGGGCCGGGGAGCGAGAAAAGCCCGCACCCGGCGCGTTAACTCGCGCACGAAGCGCTCGGGGTCGCGGGGAGTGAGAAAACTTTCCTGGGCATGGAAGCGGCCGTTCAAATCGGCCTGGGCGATGGCGGTCTGCAAAGGCCGGACGTTGATGCCCAGAATGCCGGCGCGTTCGAGGTTGAGCTGCAGCAGGCGGGACTTGCGGCCGCGGATATTGCGCCCGGCTTCGCCTTCTTCAATCCAGTTCTGGGCGATGAGCTGATCGGCGATCTGGGTGATGGTGCTGCGCTGCAAACCGGAGCGGCGGGCGATGTCGGCGCGCGAAATGGGCTGCTGGGTGCGGATCAAATCCAGCACGATGCGGCGGTTAATATCGCGGGTCGTAAAATTGGTCGCGGTTTGGAACGCGGACAAGTCAATCTTGCGCATGAAATCCGCAATCTCTGCAATGGAATTATAGAAGAAGTGGGAAAAAGGAAAAGGAAAAGCAGTCCAGGATCAGGGATTTTCATTCCGGGCCTGAAATCGGTTGGGGCGGACCAGCAGGCACAAGAGCAGTGTGCCCAAAGGCAGGAACAGGCTGGTGGCCAGCAGCATGGGGCGATACGAAAAATGATCCACCACCCAGCCGGTGGATAGCGTGAGGATGCCGGCGCCGCAGGCCCCGGCCGCGCCGGCCAGCCCGGCGATGGAGCCGACATAACTCGTCGGGTAGAGATCGCTGGGCAGGGTCTGGACGTTATTGACCCAGAATTGAAAGCTGAATAAGAGCAGGCTGATCAGCGCCAGCGCGGCGGCGGGCGAGCCGGCGCGGGCGATGAAAAATCCAGAACCGGCCAGCGCGGTGGCAAACAGGATGGCGGCGCCGCGGGCGCGATATACGGGCCAGCCGCGGCTGAGCAGCCAGCCCGAGCTCCAGCCTCCGAGCAAACCCCCGAGATCGGCGGCCAGATAGGGAATCCAGACCGTCAGGCCAATCTGCACGAGCGAGAAACCGCGCGTGGCATGTAAATAGAGCGGCAGCCAGAACAGATAGAGAAACCACACCGGGTCGCCGAAAAAGCGGGCCAGTACGATGCCCCAGATATCGGCATGGGTCAGAAGCTGGCGCCAGGAGGGCGGCGCCGTGCGCGCGCTCTCCGCTTGACCTTCCAGGATGAAGGCGCGTTCCCGCGGCTGGAGGAGGCGATGATGTTCGGGCAGGCGATAGAACAGCAGCCAGAGCAGAACCCAGACAAAGCCCAGACCGCCGGTGATGGCAAAGGCGCTGCGCCAGCCGAAATGCAGCTCCAGCCAGATGATCAACGGCGCTGAAAGCGCCGAGCCGAGCGCGGCTCCCGAGTTCACAATTCCCATGCCCAGCGCCCGCTGCCGGGCGGGGAACCACTCGGCCACGCTTTTGGTGGCCGCCGGCCAGTGGCCGGCCTCGCCCAGGCCAAGAAAAAAGCGGAACAGGCTCAGGCTGAACAGGCTGCGCGCCCAGGCCTGCGCGGTTTCAGCCAGCGACCAAAGCGTCATGGCGAAGGCAAAGCCGCGGCGCGTGCCGATGCGGTCGTGCAGCTTGCCGAAAAAACTCTGGCCCAGGGAATACGTCAAAAGAAACCAGGTGTTGATGCCGGCGTAAGCGAGATTGCTGAGACGCAGGTCAGAGACAATCAAAGGCGCCAGCACGGCCACGGTCAGACGATCGAGATAGCTGATGACCGTGGCAAGAAAGATGAATCCCACGATCCACCAGCGCAGGCCGGCGATATGAAAGCCGGAGGCGGCAACCGGATTTTCAGCGGCCTGCATGGGGGGGGATTTACGTTGACCGATTTATTTCATGGCGCCGGCAGGATACCAGGTATGGAGATCGCGCGAACGCGACAACGCCAGCCGGTTCCAGCCGCGATGGCGGAAGGAACGGATATCATTGCGGCCAGCGTAAATCACGTAAATGTAGCCGTCATGCCGGCGCCAGTTATAGATGGCGCCAGCATCGTTGGCGCGATGGTTAAAGCCTTGGCGGGCGAGTTTGAGGTCATATCCCGCGCCCCAGGCGAGCCAGTTGCCGGGATGGGACTGGGTATAGAGCACCTGATGACGCACGCCATGGCCATAGTCGCTTGCCAAAAGGCGCCAGCGGCCGCCGATGCGCGAAAAGGTGAAATTTTCGTGGGTTAAGCCGTCACTGCGGCCATTGGCCATGGTCAGCCGGGGCAGGCCGTTGCCCACCCAGCGCCAGGGTCCGCGCAGGTGGCGCGCGCTGGCCAGACGCGGCCGCATGTGATGCCAGCTTTGCTTCCAGATCAAATAATAATGATGCCCGGTAAATGCCAGGGCGGAATCAATGGCGCGGCGGCCGCGAGTGAGCTGGGGGGCAAGCGGATGGCGCGGCGACCAGTGCACGAGATCGCGCGAAGTCATATAGAAAAGTTGATTGGGATGGTGCCGCGCATCGCCCCAGGAATTAAACGAAAGCTCGTAACGGCCTCCCCGGGCGTGGCGCACATCGGGCGAGCACATGCCGTCAAAGCCCTGGCGGCGGCCGGAAATATCGAGCAAAGGCCGGGAAAAGTGCAAAAAATCACGGGTCGAGACCTCGACCACGTGGCTGCGGACCTGGCCGCGATCCCGGTAGAAAGCGGAAAAAAAGAGATAAAAACGGCCCCGATGCCAGGCCATGGCGGAGTCCTTAATGGACCAATGCGGATAGGAAAGCACCGGGTTGCGGAGCTTGTTCCAGGGTAAAAAATGAGGCCGGACGGGAAGCGCCGGCGAGAGCAGCCCCAGCAAAAGGACGAGAATTTTCATGCGGCACACTCCTTCAGGCCTGACAATTGACCAATACGTGTATAGCATCGCCGACGGCGTCGTCGCGCAGCTCAAATGCTTTTTGAATTCCGCTCAGCGGCACTTCATGCGTCACAATCCCGCCGGTGTTCACCAGTCCCTGCGCCACCAGCCGCAGGCCTTCGTCAAACCAGCGGCGCATGTCAATATCGCGCTTGGGCTCGGTGGAAAAAATGTCGAGGCGCTGGCGATGGACCTTGAAGAAATCGAGCGGTTTGCGGCACATTCCGATGCAGCCGTACAGCACGATGCGGCCGCCAAAGGCGGCGCAATGAAGGGCGTCGGCCATGCCATCGCCTTCGAGCAGACAGGGAATCACGACTTCAAAGCCATCGGGAAAATCGCCGCCGGCGGCGGTCATGGTGGGAGTATCGGCGCCGGGCAATTGATAGGCATGCGTGGCGCCATAGCGGCGGGCTAATGCGAGATTGCGCGGTTTGAGATCGGTGACGGCCAGGGCCCTGGGGCTGAACAGGCGCGCCACCTGGGTCATGATGAGTCCGCTGACGCCCTGACCCATGATCAGCACGCGTTTGTTCTGGTCAATGGCGCCCAACTCGGCGGCATGCAGAATGCCGGGCAGCACTTCAATCAGACTGGCATCGCGCAGCGGCATGGCATCGGGCAGCCGCAGCAGATTAAAGGGGCGGCAGACGATGAACTCGGCAAAGGCGCCCCAGACGTAGCGGCAGACGACACGGTCGCCGGGCTGAAGACCCTCGACCGCGGCGCCCACCGAGTCAACGGTGCCGGCGACTTCGTGGCCGAGCCGGGCTGGGGTGGTAAGAAATTCCGGCTGACGGGTGCCGCGAAAAGCCTCGATGTCGGAGCCGCAGACTCCGACCCAATGCACCTTGATCCGCACCTCGCCGGGGCCGGGTTCGGGGATTTCGGCGTGGGCCAGAATCAGCCGGCGCGGGGCTTCGAGCACCGCGACCCGTTGCGCGCGGGGATGTCCGGCGGGCACCAGGCGCAGGTCGGCGGTGGTCATGCGGGAAGCCATGGCGGTAAAAGCAAGATTGATTATAGGCCCAAATGTTTTCGTTAACGATAAGGGAACTTTAACGGGCCAGCCAGCCCCCGTCCACGGCCAGCACCTGGCCATGGATGTAATCGGCGGCGGCGGAGCTGAGAAAGACGGCGGCGCCCGCAACCTCTTCGGGCCGGCCCCAGCGGCCGGCGGGAATCCGCTCGAGAATCTGGCGATTGCGGACGGGATCGGCGCGCAAAGGGGCGGTGTTGGCGGTTTCCATGTACCCGGGGGCGAGGGCATTGACGTTGATGCCGCGCGCGGCCCATTCATTGGCCAGGGCCTTGGTGAGCTGGGCCACGCCGCCTTTGGCGGCGGCATAGGCGGGCACCAGGATGCCGCCCTGAAACGAGAGCAACGAGGCGATGTTGATGATTTTTCCGCTGCCGCGTTCGAGCATGTGCCGGGCCGCCAACTGCGACAGCTGAAAGAGGGAGCGCAGGTTGGTGGACAGGACCGCGTCCCAATCCGCCAGGGAGTAATCCGCGGCGGGCGAGCGGCGAATCGTGCCGGCGTTGTTGATGAGAATGTCGAGCCGGCCGCAATGAGCAATCGTCCGTAAGATCAAGTCCGGACAAAATGCCTCATCCGAAACATCGCCGGCGAGATAGAGCGTGCGCCGGCCGAGCTGGCGGATGCGGTCACAGGTTTCGCCGGAATCGGCGTGCAAGCCGTGACAGGCCACATCGGCTCCGGCCCGAGCCAGCGCGACCGCCATCGCCGCGCCCAGTCCCTGGCGCGATCCGGTGACCAGAGCAACTTTGCCGGCCAGGGAGAAGGGGGAGTTTTCCATAAAAAAATCCACTCAACCCGCCGGGCTTAGCGAACGGAAGGCGCCGGGTTGCGGCCGCTTTCGAGGCCCGAGCCTCCGGTCTCAAACCCGGACTGGATGTTGACAACTCCGAATTGCCGGCCGATTAACTCTTCATGCGCCGCCATGGCCCAGATAAAACCCACCCGATGTCCGGGGCAGGCGACATTGGGATGATATCCCGAGGGCATGACCACCGCGTCGCCGTCGCGGACGATGGCTGCCGCGAGCGGCGTTTCGGGATCGGTATAGACCATCTGCACCGCGAAAGCCGGCGGCGGCATATCGAAATAGACGTAGATTTCCTCCAGCAGGCCGGCATGCTCGTGTGGCGGCCAACTGGTCCAGTTTCCAGGTTCGGAAAAAGTAAAGCCGGCGACCAGGCGGCCGGCCTGAATATTTTTGCCCAGCAGCATGTGCAACTCGCGCGAACAGGCGGGTCCGCCGGCGGTGAAGTGCAAACCGGGGTCGCGCAGAATTTCCGCATAGCGCACCACCTGCAAGGGGTACGCGGCGGCCACCGGGGCGGAAAACTCGGCCACATCGGCGGCCGGGCTGGAAGCCGTCATTTGAATGTGCGAGCCGCGTGGAACGTAGAGCGCATCGAAACGCCCCAGCGAGAATTGACGGCCGCAGGTGGTGATCGTAACCTCGCCGGAAACGACGATGAAGCCGGTTTCCTCATTCTGATTGCCGAACTCGATGGAGGGCCGCGACGGCCCGAGGCGAATGCGGCCGTAGCTAAGATGGCGGGTGGCGCTGTTGGCGGGCGAAATCGAGATGTGGCGGCCGGCATGGGCCTGCGTGCGGCGGAAGATCAGGGCGTCAGGTTGGGATGGCATAAAAATTACGCTGGCGGCGGGGCGGTGGATTGGCGCTCGAGCAGCGCGGGGCGATAGATAATGTCGGCCGGGGCGCGTTCGGGCTGGGCGACGAGCTTGAGCAGCAGTTGCCCCGCCTGCTGCCCCAGTTCCCTGCGCGGCCAGTTCATGGTGGTCAGAAAAGGGTTGGGGTGGTTATCCCCCTCGATATTGCCGGCGCCTATGATCGAGATTTCCCGCGGCACGGCGATGCCGGCTTCGCGGCAGGCCAGGATCGCGCCAAATGCCATGGGGTCGTTGGCGGCAAAGACGGCGGTGGGCCGCGGACGCAGGCGCAATAATTGCTTCATGGCCTGGACGCCACTGGCGATATCAAAAGCTCCGCCGACGACCCAGGCGGAGGGGATGGCAATGCGGCGCTGGCGCATGGCCTGGCGATAGCCGCGCAGGCGCAATTCGGCGGGGCTGAGCGCGGGGCCATGCAGGTGGGCGATGCGGCGATGGCCCAGCCGCAGCAGATGCTGGGTGGCAAGGCGGCCGACCGCCACGTCATCCACCCGCACCGAGGGCAGGCGCAAGGCGGGAAAGTAACGATCCACCAGCACCAGCGGGGTGCGGCGGGCGAGCAGGGCGCGGAAAAATTCCGGGCCGGGCTGTTCGGATGCCACGATCAGGCCATCCACGCGGCTTTCCAGCAGCATGTTGACTTCCTGGCGTTCGCGTTCGGGATCCCGGCGGGAATGGCAGAGCAGCAAGTCATAGCCGGCGGCTTCGATGACGGGCTCGACGCCGCCGGTGATTTCGGCGAAGTAACCATGGCTGATATCGGGAATGACAATCCCGATGATCCAGGAGCGGCGGCTGACCAAGCTGCGGGCCCAGCGATGCGGACGATAGCCCAAGCGCTGGGCAACCTGATTCACACGCTCCCGGGTGCGGGGCTGCACTTCCGGGCGGCCGCGCAAGGCGCGCGAAACGGTCATGGCTGAAACGCCCAGTTCGCGGGCAATGTCGAGAATGGTGACAGAAGGGACGGAAGGGCGGCGCGCCATGGCAAGCCTTATTGTACGGCAGGGGTTTACCCGCGGCCAGCGATGCGGGATATTCCCTCGCGGCGAGCGCGAAGCGAACGCCGGTGGAAATTTTTCTTGCTTCGAATTTCGTATGTGTTAACGTAATCAAATCTGAAAATGAGCCCCTCCACCCCACTCTTGCAGCCGCCGCGCCGGTTGGGCCGCACGGAAGTGCGGGTGTCGGCGCTGGGTTTTGGCGGCGCGCCCCTGGGCGGGCTCTATGAGCCGCTGGAAATGGATGCGGCCGGGCGGGCGGTGGCGCTGGCGCTGGAGTTAGGCATCCACTTTTTCGACACTTCGCCCTACTACGGCGATGGGCTTTCGGAAATGCGGATGGGCGAGCTGCTGGCCGGCCGCCGGTCCCAAGTGGTGCTGCAGACCAAATGCGGCCGCTATGGCCGCGATGAATTTGATTTTTCCGCGGCCCGCCTGCGCGCCAGTTGCGAGCTCTCGCTGCGCCGGCTACGCACCGACTATGTGGATGTTCTGCTGGCGCATGATATTGAGTTCGGCCGGCGGGAACAGATTCTGGAGGAAACCCTGCCGGCGCTGATCCGGCTGCGGGAGGAAGGCAAAGCGCGGGCGATCGGAGTCTCCGGCTACCCGCTGGAAGTCCTTTCCGAAGTGATCGAATCTGCCGAAATTGATGTGGTGCTGTCGTACTGCCATTTCAATTTAATGATTTCCCAGCTTGACGCCCAACTATTGCCGCTGGCGCGAGAGCGACAGGTGGGGCTATTGAATGCCTCGCCGCTGCACATGGGGGTGCTGACCCGGCTGGGACCTCCCGCCTGGCATCCGGCGCCTCCGGCGGTGCTGGCGGCCGGGCAACGGCTGCTCGAACTGGCGGAGTCGCGGGGCTTTGATCTGCCCATGCTGGCGCTGCGGCATTGCCTGGATCACGAAGGCATCGCCAGCACGCTGGTGGGCATGACCCGGCCGGAGCAGGTGGCCGCCAATGTGGCCGCGGCGGGCATGACGATCCCACCTGAAATCCGGGCGGAAATAGACGCCATCGTGGATCCGGTGCGCAACCTGACCTGGGAACCGGAAGATCAGGTGGCGCGCTGGTGGTAGAGCAAGCGGCCGGTTGGAGCGCCGGGTACGCGATTCATGCCTCTCTCTCCGGATCAGCCGCGGAAGACCAAGGAACAAAATGAGCCTTGACAAGCCGGCAGGGTTGGATATAAGTTAACGATAACATTGCTTGGCCATGCCGCTGGCAGTGCGCGCCGGGAAAGAAAAAACCATTCCAAGGATCTGAATATGCAGGGAAAGATTGCAAAATGTTACCGTTATCTTTACCGGGGACTATTAATGCTGGGGCTAGGCTGCGCAGGCGTGCTACTGGTCGCACTGCCGGCGTGGTCGCAGGCCGCCGCGGGCAGCGTTAATGGCACCGTAGTGGATGTCTCGGGTGGGGGCGTTCCCCGGGCCGGGGTCACCTTGATCAATCACAACACCGGCGTGCGCGAGCACACGGTCACCGGTGCCAGCGGGGATTTTACCTTTATCAACGTCGCGCCCGGACCGTATGCGCTGCATATCACGGCCGCCGGTTTCAAGGCCGAAATCATTCCTGCTCTTACGGTGGGGGTGGATCAGACGGTGACGCAGCGGGTGCAGCTCACTGTGGGCGCGGTCACGCAAACGGTGACGGTCAGCGCCCATGCGCAACTCCTGGAGCCGACCACCACCGCGTTGGGAGCGGTGATCGGCCGGACGGCGGTGCATAGTCTGCCACTCAATGGCCGCAATTTCACCGAACTGCTGACTCTGACGCCGGGCGTTTCGCCGATCAACACCGCCCAGGGGGGCGGCATCAGCACCACGGATGGCGGCATCTCCGGCGTGCCCGGCAGCGCCTTCGCCAAACCCTCGCTGCAAGGCCAGGAAAACCGCTCGGTGCTGTATTTTCTCGATGGCATCATCAACTCCGACCTGCGCACCTCGGATTACGGCGTTCTGCCCAGCATTGACAGCATCCGCGAGTTCAAGGTGGTCTCACACGGCACCAATACCGAATATGGGGGTGTGCTGGGCGGCGTGGTTAATGTTGTCACGCAATCGGGCGGAAATCAGTTTCACGGCTCCGCCTATGAGTTCCTGCGCAATAACGTGCTGGATGCCCGCAATCCAATCTCGGAAAGTACGGTAGCCAAACCGCGGCCTTTCCATCAAAATCAGTTTGGCGCCAGCCTAGGTGGGCCGGTGCGGCTGCCCTTTTATAATGGCCGCAATAAGACCTTTTTCTATTTCAGCTATGATGGCTGGCGGTTTTCCCAGCCCACTGGGAGCCAGTACTATATCCCCACCTCCGCCGAACTGCAGGGCAATTTTTCCGCCGACCCCTCGGTGCTGCCCATCTACAATCCCTACAGCACCCAGCCCGATCCCGCACATCCCGGCCAATACATGCGCCAGCCCTTCCAGTGCGCGCCGGGGACTTCCACACCCATGCCGCTCAATGGCAACAATACGCAAGCCGCGGGCACGCCTTGCAATGTGATTCCTCCGGGCTTGCTGAACCCGGTTATGCAAAAATTCCTGCAAGGCTACGCGCAGGCCCCGAATTTGACGGGCGTGCCGGGCCGCAACTTTATCATTACGCAGCCCCAAACCAACACCGCCGACACCTACAATGTGCGCATTGACCAGCACTTTAATAATGACTCACTGTTTTTCCGCTGGACCCATATGATCAACAATGCGATCATACCGGTCAGTCAAAACGGGATCAACCCGACCTATAACACCACCAGCGATTACGGAGGCGGCTGGACGCATGTCTTCAGTCCCGACCTCATTTTCGACGCGCGCCTGGGACGCATGAACAAACCCTATGAATTTCCCTACTCCGGCGTGGTCAGCAACCTTGGTCTGGCGCCGGCGATCAGCTCCGGCCTGGGTGGCGTGAACCGTTTTCAAGGCGCGCAGATCACAATTGGCAATAGTCCCTTTGGCGGGCCGGGCAGCACGTACGGCACCGATACGGCGACCTCGGCCATCCGCAACAATCCCCTCTGGAGCGGCACCTGGAACGTGCATTATATTCACGGCAACCATGATTTTCAGTTTGGGATGCAGTACATACACATTTCCCGCATTCAGATCAATAACGGACAAACCTTCGGGTTCACCAGCCTGGCGACCAACAATCCGGAAAACCCCAGCACGACTGGCGATGGGCTAGCCTCGGCCCTGCTGGGCATGCCCGACAATTTCACCGGCAAGCTGAGCAGCATCAGCGAAGTGCATTTGAATATTGGCGTCTTCGGCTTTTATATGCATGATCAATGGCGGCTGACGCCCAAATTAACCCTCAATTACGGCGTGCGCTATGATCTATCGCAGCAGCCGGTTTCGCTGGGGCCACGGTGGTTCAATGGTTTTGATATTGCCAATAAAGACTGGATTCTCGGCGGCAGTGTCTATCCCGCGGCCTGCAATCCGCCGCAATATATTAATCCCTGCATTCCCGGCGGGCTGACTAGCGTACCCCATTACAGCCACATCGTGCTGGCCGGCAAGCGCAACTTTATGGATGCGCCCAATCTGAATAATTGGGGTCCGCGCATCGGCGTGGCCTGGCAGGTGCTTCCGAACACAGTGGTGCGGGCCAGCTATGGCTTGTTCTGGGATGTTCTTTCGGCCCGCACCCAAAGCGCGCAGAACGATCTTTCGCAAGCGGGCTGGCCTTATACCACTGGCTTTAATGGCGTCGCCAATCGCACCGTCAACGGGGTGCCCACGGGTGGGCCCGGCAATCCGGTGACGCAGATCAGCAGCGTGGCCGGCCATTTCTCCACACCGTTACCCGCCCCGACTCCGTGGACCTCCAGTGGATGGGCCGATCAGCCGAACCTGCCCAACCCGTATTCCGAGCAATGGAATTTCAATATCCAGCATCAGTTTGGGGCCAATAATCTGCTGTCCGTGGCCTACGTGGGCAGCCATGATGGGCAGTTGCCCTATACCGGCGCCGCCAATGCCGCGCCGGTGGCTTCGCCGAATGGCACCTCGCCGACGGCTATTGACGCGCTGCGCGCGGTGCCCTGGATGGACGCCAATTCGCTGCATTACACCGAAGCGCTGGGCTATTCCAATTACAACGCCCTGGAGGCAAGTTTTCAGCGTCGCTTCAGCAGCGGGCTGAGCACACTGCTGTCCTACACCTGGAGCCGGGCGCTGGATAACAGCAGCGGCTATTACAATGTGGAAAATGGCGCCGGCGGCCCCGCGGTGCAAAACTTTTTCGATCCCGCCTCCAACTACGGGCCCTCCGGCTTCAATATTCCCCAATATCTCTCTTGGGAAACGGTATGGGATCCCCCGGTGGGCGTGGGCCAACGCTGGCTCAACTCCGGACCGGCGGCTTGGGCGCTGGGCAACTGGCAAGTGAATTATGTGCTGACCGCACGTTCAGGACAGTCCTATACCCTGGGAGTCAACGCCGGCGACATTGCCAATATTGGCGGCACTACGCCGTTCGGCGGTTATGGGCGTCCGAATCAGATCGGAAATCCATTTGTGAATGTGCCGGCCGGCTATCTGTTCAATCCGCTGGCCTTCGCCATCCCTTCCGGCTCATTCGGCAACGTGGGCCGGGGGACCATGATTTCGCCCAGCGTCTGGAACATGGATTTTTCATTGTTCAAAAACATCCCCCTGGGGTCGTCGGAGCAGCGCCGGCTGCAACTACGTTTTGAGGCCTTCAATGTGTTTAACCATTTCACGATGGGGGTGCCCAATACCAGCATTGGTTCGGTGAATCCCAAAACCAAAGCACCCCTGGCGGGCTTTGTAAATGGCCTGGCGGCCGGGATTCAGCCGCGTGAAATCCAACTGGGATTGCGGCTGGTGTTTTAGATCTGGTTTCATAAAGCCGGGGAAATCAAGATCGCCTGATGCATGCGGCTTTTCTTTCGCTCACAATTCCGCAAAATGCACGGAATTGTTTCGCTGGAAAAGCCGCATATTTACCCACCCGAGCCAACCAGCACCATTTATGAAACCAGCTCCAACCCGGCGGGTGAACCCGCGCGGCAACCATGGCACGTGAACTCAATCCGGAGCGGCGGCGATTTTTACGCGCTGGAGGGGCCGCGCTCGCTTGGCCCTATAGCGCGCGGGCCGTGCCGGCGGAGGCTCCGCGCGAGTTCCGGCTGCGGTCGGCGGAGCTAGAGCTTTGGCTTGACCGGGAGCGAGGAATTCCGCTGCGGTATGTCTGGCGCGCCAATGGCGCCCAACTGCGCGGCGATGATACCCACCAGCCTCCTCGGGCCACGCTGGCACGGCATGCTCCCTGGGGATTGGCCAAGGAGCCGCTGCGGGTGATCCATCTCACCCATAACAACGGCGAGGCCTGGTTTCAATGCCAAGTAAGTGATGCCGGCCAGCCGGCAGCGGCGATGACGCTGCATTACCGGCTGGTCGGTGCCAGTATTTGGCTCACCTTGGAATCTATCACTGAAAAACCTGGATATGAGCTGATTGGCGTGGATCTGCCTCGCTTAGTCACATTGCGCGAGAGCGACGGTCCGGGCTGGCTGGCCCATGGCGATGAAGGCGGAGAGCTGGCGTATTTGGACCAGGCGCGGCCGGGCAGCCTGCCGCGGAACGTATTCTGGGGGCGCGTGCTGGCCACGCTTCCAGTGCTCATGCTGGCCAACCAACGGCTGTTATGCGTGATGGAAGTCACGGCCTTCATGGACGGGGCCGCGCTGGCCGTCACCGGCCCCGCGGGCCGGCGCCGGGCGGCGATGGGCACTTGGCAGGCCCACCGCGTGAACGGCAGCGAATGCGTGGATCTCAATCTGGCCCCGCCGCCGGGCGGACCACGAAATTGCGGCACGCCCGCGACCCCCAATTTGCTGATAGAACAGACGTCCGCTTGCCGGCTGGATTTTGTTCCCGCCGGAGCGCGGGGCTTGACTTGGCTGGATGGCGCCAAGCTGGTGCGGCGGCGCATGCCGGCCATGCCCACGCAAATGTATGAAGGACGGCTGTTATATAACCTATTTTGCGATTCCCCGCGTTTGGCCGTGCCGGCGGCTACTTTTGTGGAATGTGAAACCCTGCTGGCGCAGGTGGCCGCGCTCACGGACCGGACGCCTCAGATCGCGGCTTTGTGGGGCTGGCAGTTCAAGGGCAAGGATACCGGTTACCCCGATATCTCAATTGTCAATGCGCGGCTGGGCGGCTATGCGGGCCTGGTGCGGCTGATGGAGCGCGCACCCAGCCACAACGCAATTGCGACCTTGGCCGATAACTATGATGATGCCTATCGCAGCAGCCCGGAATGGAATGCCGCCATGATCGCCCGCCGTCCCGATGGCCATCTCTGGCGCAGCCGCGCGTGGACGGGCGAGCACTCATATATTCTCGGGCTGGCCAAATATATGGCTGGGCCGGGGAGCGAACGCGTCCGCACCACCTGTGCCCGTTACCCGCTGCACGGCACCACGCATATTGATGTTTTATCGTATTTTGCCCTCCGCAACGACTGGGATCGCGAGCATCCGGCCAGCGGGATTAAAAACCTGCGCGACGGCCGGTACCAGGTAGTGGATTTATTCCGCCAGCATGGTGTTGATGTCAGCTCGGAAGCGCTGCGCTATTCCTTTATCGGCAAAATCACCGCCTATAATTACGCCCAGGAACACCGCGAGGGCCAGCCAGAAGTGTTTGGCGGCGAAGCCATCCCCTTGCTGCCCACGGTGTACCGCAAGAGCGCGATTTGGGGTCAAAGCGGATCGCAAGCGGCGTGGCGCAGCCTGGCCCTGCGCACCTTTTTTTATAACGGCTGCGGCCGGCCCTGGATTCGCGGCCGGCGGGACCTGCGGCGGCTGGTAGATTATTTTTATCTGTTATTTCTGCCGTGGTCGAAAATCCACGCCCTGGATTTGGAAGCCTATGAGCGCGAGGGCTTTGCCTCGCGCCTGGAATTCGAGGGCGGCAGCGAAGTTTGGCTGGATTGGAAAAATCAGCGCTATGCTGTGCGCTGGCAAGGAAACGAGATTGCCCGTGATCTCGCGACTTTTTGCCCTCTGGATGAGCGGCGGATGGCCTTCTACGCCCTCACGGCACGCGAACTGCAAGCGCCCAAGCCGGCGCAGTGGCGGGGAACACTGCGCGCGCGCCGCCTGACGCCGGCGGGGCCGCAGCCTTATTCGATTCCGCTGGAGGGGGAGACCCTGCGGGTTTTTGTGCCCGCGCGCCAACCGGTTATTGTGGAATCCGCATAATATACGAGAGCGCTCGGACAGCGATGGAGCAGGCCATGGCTGTGGCTTTCACGGGAGATAAGGCGGCATGGTGGCGGCGATGCTGATGATGGCTATGGTTTGGGCGCAGGTCCAGCAGGAACGGCCACAGCCCCAACCCGCCGGCGCGGGGTTGTCCGTCTGTATAGCCGCGTCCCATGCCCATCAGTTGCCGCGCGCTCAAGCTTGTTTCAGCCATTGGACCCGATTACATCCGCGGTCCGGACCGGCATGGCTTGACTGGGGTATTCTGCTTGCGGCCCAGGGCCAATTGGCCGCCGCGTTGCCCAAATTTCGGCAGGCCGCGCGCTGGCAGCCCAATCATGCACGTGCGTGGACGGCGCTGGGGATGGATGCCGGCAAGGCGGGAAAGATGAAATTGGCCGTGCAAGCCATGCGGCACGCCGAGCGGTTGCGGCCGCAATTGCCGGGGACGCAATTGAATCTTGGCATCGCCCTGGCGGCGGCCGGCCAGCTCCAGTCCGCGCTGGAGCCGCTGCGGCGGGCCGAAAAACTTGATCCCCGGCTGGCCGCAGCTCATTATAACCTTGCCCGCGTGCTGGCGGATTTGGATCAGCCGCGGGCGGCCCAGAAGGAAGCACGCCAAACGTTGCGGCTGGCGCCGAATGATCTGCCCGCACTTCGCTTATTGGCGCAATTGGCCCGGCAACCCGGGCAACAAGAATTCTGGTGGCGCAAAGTCATCGCGCTGCGGCCCGGCGATGCGAAAATGCGGGCGCGCTATGCCTTGGCCTTGTGGCAATCGGGCCGGCCCGCGGCCGCGGTGCGGCAATGGCGGACGGCGCGGCGGCTCAATCCGCGGCTTGCGGCCGCGCTGTATGGGTTGGCCCGCGCCTGGGCCACTCCCCACCCCGGGCGTGCCGCGCGCCTGCTGGCCCGGCTGCGGCGCCTGCGGCAGTGGAGACAGCGGCGGGACCGCATCCGTTTTTTAGGCAATTCTGCCCTGATCGAGGCGCGCCAGCACCGGTTTCCGCGCGCGCTGGCTGCTCTGCGACAAGGACTGAGGCTGTGCGGTAGCTGCCGCGAGCAGGCGCACCTGCGGCAAAACCTGGGGCTGATTCTTTGCCAGGCGGGCCAGCGTAAGGCCGGCATTATCCAATTGCGGCGGGCGTACGCACTGGCGCCGGACAATGCCATCGTGCGCCAGGCGCTGCGCCAGTTGGGAGCCTTGCCAACTCATCCGCGCAGTAAGAGCAAAACACCGGTCCGGGAGCATCCTGAAAAATGACTGCGGAACAGACTATGCGCCCGGCCCCGTATACTTTCTTGAGTAATGTTCACGCTGGGGAGCACGCGATGAATCCTCTCATAGCGGTTTTGCAGCTGCCGCGGGCCGAAGCCGCGCGGCGCGGAGTTGCGCACACACCCCGGGAGATCGGGCAGCAGCCGGAGAGCTGGCGGGCCACGCGGGCGCTCCTCTGCCGCGAGCGTGAACGGCTGAGCGCGTTTTTAACCCGGGCCGGATTCGGACCGGCAGGCGAGGCGGGCAAAGACGGCATTCCCGCCGTGGCACTGATCGGCGCGGGTTCCTCGGATTATATCGGCCGGGCGCTGGCGCCCCTGCTGGCCCGGCGCTGGCGGTGCGAGGCGCGAGCCGTGGCCTCGACCGATCTGCTGTTGCCGCATTCCGAGCCAGGGCTGCCCGGCCGGCGCTATCTTTGGATTTCGTTTTCGCGCTCGGGCGATAGCCCGGAGACGGTGTCCGTAATCGAAGATC
>JAJZKJ010000309.1 GCA_021804195.1 Acidobacteriota bacterium | reverse complement strand
GGTTTCGATCGCGAAAAAATATACCAACCGCGGCCTGCAGTTTCTGGACCTGATTCAGGAAGGCAATATCGGCCTGATGAAGGCCGTGGACAAGTTCGAATACCGCCGCGGCTACAAGTTCTCGACCTATGCCACGTGGTGGATCCGGCAGGCCATTACCCGCGCCATCGCCGACCAGGCCCGCACCATACGCATTCCGGTGCACATGATCGAGACCATCAACAAGCTCATCCGCACCTCGCGCCAACTGGTGCAGGAACTGGGCCGCGAACCCACCAGCGAAGAAATCGCCAAGCGCATGGAAATTCCCGTCGGCAAGGTGCGCAAGGTGCTCAAGATCGCGCAGGAGCCGATCTCGCTCGAAACCCCCATCGGGGAAGAGGAAGATTCGCATCTGGGCGATTTCATCGAGGATCGGGGCGTGATCTCACCCTCCGACGCGGTGATCAACGTGAACCTGAAGGAGCAGACCTCGCAGGTGCTCAAGACGCTGACCCCGCGCGAGGAAAAGGTCATCAAGATGCGCTTTGGCCTGGATGACGGCAGCGAGCACACGCTCGAGGAAGTCGGCCAGTCCTTCGCGGTGACCCGCGAGCGCATCCGCCAGATCGAGGCCAAGGCGCTGCGCAAGCTCCGCCATCCTTCGCGCAGCCGCAAGCTGCGGGCCTTTGTGGATACCTTGATGGAGTAGATGTCAGGCAGCGTGTGCGGCCGGGGCCTCGGTTCCGTTTTCCACCTGATCTCGCCGGAAAGTAAAAATGGCGGCGCCGCATTGATCTCCGTCTGCCGTATAATTTCTCCCTATGCTCTGGATGGGAATTGACGTAGGCACCGGAGGCACCCGGGCGCTGGTGATCAATCTGAAGGGCGAGGTCGTGGCTTCGGCCTCGCGGCCGCACCCGGAAATATCCATGCCCCGGCCGCTATGGGCCGAACAATGGGCGGGCGACTGGTGGTCGGCGGCGAAAGCCGCCATTCAGGCCGTGCTGGCCGAACTGGACACACCCTCCGCGCTGGCCGGCATTGGCCTGACCGGCCAGATGCACGGCGTGGCGCTGCTGGATGAGCGGGGCGAAATTCTCGGGCCTTCGCTCATCTGGTGCGACCAGCGCACCCAGCCCCAGGTGGATGAACTGAATCAGAAAATCGGCCCGGAGCGGATTCTGCGAAATACCGCCAACCCGCTTCTGACCGGCTTTTCCGCGCCTAAAATCCGCTGGGAACAGCAGCACCGGCCGGCCGAATTCGCCCGTGCCCGGCATTTTCTGCTGCCCAAGGACTACATCCGGCTTCAGTTGACCGGCGAATATGCCACCGATGTGGCCGACGCCAGCGGCACCGGATTATTCGATGTTCTGGGCCGGCGGTGGAGCGCGGAAATGCTGGCCGCGCTGGAGCTGCCGGAAAGCTTCGTTCCGCGCGCCTTTGAAGGCCCCGAGATCACCGGGCATGTGCACGCCGCCGCGGCCGCCGCCACGGGACTGCGCGCCGGAATTCCAGT
Organism: Acidobacteriota bacterium; assembly: GCA_021804195.1. The sequence continues at coordinate 2,390 of JAJZKJ010000309.1, read as the reverse complement.
CATCGCGGGAGGCGGTGATCAGGCGGCCGGCGCCATCGGCAGCGGGCTGGTCGAACCGGGGCTGGCTTCCTCGACGATTGGGACCTCGGGCGTGGTATTTGCCGTGACCGACCAGCCACGGGCCGATGCCCGTGGCCGTATTCATACGTTCTGCCACTCCGTGCCGGGACAATGGCACGTCATGGGCGTGACCCAGGGCGCGGGCTTGTCGCTGCGCTGGTTCCGGGATCAACTGGGCGGTCCGGAACGCCAGGCGGAAATCGCCGGCGGGGGCGATGCGTATGACCATTTGGCGAAACTGGCCGCAACCACCCCGCCGGGCGCGCAGGGACTGTTTTTTCTCCCCTACCTGATGGGCGAACGAGCTCCGCATCTCGACCCGCTGGCGCGCGGCGGCTGGATCGGGCTGACTGCGGCCCACACCCGCGCCCACCTGGCCCGCGCCGTCTTTGAAGGCGTCACGTACAGTCTGCGGGACTCACTGGCCATTTTCCGCGAACTGGGGCTGGAGCCGACCGAAATCCGCCTCTCCGGCGGCGGCGCCCGCAGTAGCTTCTGGGCGGCGCTGCAGGCCGATATCTTCGGCGTGACCTGCGCCCGGCTCAGCCATACCGAAGGCGCCGCGTATGGCGCCGCCCTGCTGGCCATGGCCGGCACGGGCGGCACGGTCTCACTCGCCGCCGCCGCTGCCAACTGCCTGCGAATTGCCGGCAGTTTCACGCCCGATGCCCAGCGGGCGGCCGATTACACCCGCCGCCATCAGGTCTATCGCGAGCTGTACCCCCGGCTGCGCGAGACCTACCGCGCCATCGCGGCGCTGGAAGCGGGCCCAACCGGGTCATAATGGTTACACCCGCGGTGTTTTATGCCTCCAATTCAGGTCAGGGACTTTGATATACTGAGTCGCGCCGCCAGACATTCTCGCAAGGTAGTTGTTTGACTGTGTCCACGACTCGCCGTCAATTTTTGCGTCAGGCTGGCCTCGCCCCACTGGCTTTTTCCGGTTGGCGCAATCTACGCGGGGTGCTGCGGCCCGTGCCCGCCAACTTCGGCGGCCCCATCTTCACCACCGTCACGCCGGAACAGAGCAAAATCACCTGGATTCACGACAATGCCATGTCGCCCATGCACTACCTGCCGGAGAGCATGTGCTCGGGCTGCGCCTTTCTCGATTTCGATCAGGACGGCTGGATGGACATTTTCCTGGTCAACACCGGCGACTGCGATTTTTTTCATCCCAAACATCCGCCCCATAACGCGCTCTATAAAAACAACCGCGACGGCACCTTCAGCGATGTGACGGCGAAAGCCGGCCTGCTCGGCGGCATTACCTTCGGCGAAGGGGCCTGCGTGGGCGACTATGACGGCGACGGCTACCCCGATATTTACGTCACCGGGTACGGGCACAACATTCTTTATCACAACAACGGGGATGGCACCTTCACGGATGTCACCGAAAAAGCCGGCCTGGCCGACCCCAACTGGTCCACATCCGCCGCCTGGTTTGATTATGACAACGACGGCAAGCTCGATTTATTCGTCTGCAGTTTCGTCGAATACAGCCTGAAGCAGAATATTTTCTGCGGCGACAATAAGCTGGGCAAGCATTATTACTGCATTCCCCGCATTTTCAAGCCGCGGCCCAGCCGGCTGTTTCGCAACAACGGCGATGGCACGTTCACCGAAGTCGGCCACCTGACCGCCATCGGCCGCAATCCGGGCAAATCGCACGGCGTGGTCGCCACCGACATCAACAATGATGGCAAGCTCGATTTATTCGTCTCCAACGACACCACCGCCAATTTCCTGTTTCTGAATAAAGGCCGCGGCCAGTTTGAGGAAATCGGCTTCATGGCCGGCGTGGCCTATAGCTCGGAAGGCGAGCCGCGCTCCGGCATGGGCCTTGATTCCGCCGACTACGATCAGGACGGTTTCATGGATTTGTACGTGGCCAATATTGACCACGAGCGCTTCTCCCTGTATCACAACAATCACGACGAAACATTCACCGACATGGCCGCTTCCAGCGGCATCGGCCAGGCCACGTATTTAAAAAGCGGCTGGGGCATGCGCTTTTTCGACTACGACAATGATGGCGAGCTGGATATCGTACAGGCTGACGGTCACCCTGACGACATGGTCGCCAGCTATGACGTCGGCGTGTACTGGCATGAAAGGCCGCTGCTGTTCCGCGGCAATGGCCGCGGAAAATTCGACAACGTCAGCCCGATTGCCGGACCCGCGTTCCAGAAGCGCTGGGGGTCGCGCGGCCTGGCCACCGGCGATTTCGATAACGATGGCGGCGTGGATGTGCTCATCAGCAACAATGGCCAGCGTCCGCTGCTGCTGCACAATGAGGTGGGCCAGCATCATCACTGGCTGGGCGTGCT
>JAJZKJ010000308.1 GCA_021804195.1 Acidobacteriota bacterium | reverse complement strand
CAGGCTCGCGGGCATCTCTTATATTTATTTTATTGACGAAATCTTCGGCTGCGGCCGCTCGACCCCGGCCTTGCTGGCGGCCCTGGCGGAACGGCCCCTGCAATTTGGCATGCAGACGCGCATTGATCTCTGGGACGAGGCCGGCCTCGAGGCGCTGGGCCGCGCCGGCTGCATTTCCATGGAATGCGGCATTGAAGATATCACCCCGGCCGGCCGCGATGCCCTGCATAAAGGCTGCCGCATGACCACCGCCCGCATGGGTGAACTGTTAACCTGCGCCCGCCGCCATATCCCCTGGGTGCAGGCCAATCTGATTGCGCCCGATGATGCGGCCGCCGCGGATCTGCCGCTGCAGCAAGTCTGGCGCGGAGAAATGCAAGCCGCCGGAGTATGGGTCTCGGCCGCGGTGCCGCTGTTTCCCTTCCCCGGCTCGCCGCGCTATCAGCAGCTTTTCGGCGAGCCCGACGACACCGCCTGGGAGCGCGCCCACGAGCACTATCTCCGGATCAATCACGAGCGCGGCTATAGCGATATTCAAGCCGCCCATCCGCTGGCGCTGCCCGCGCTGGAAATCAGCCTTCCCTGAAGCGGCGGGACGGGGGCAATCAGCTCACTGATTGCCTCTTCTGATTTAATATCTGCTGTCATACTGTCACCATGACTCGCATACCGGTCTGGTGCTTTCGTCTGGGTCTGATGCTGACGGCCGGCGTCATGCTCGCGGGCTGTGGCGGCAGCGCCCTGCCCGCGCTTCCGCCCCTGCATCTGAGCCTGTCCACCAATGGCGTCACGCTGTCGCAGGCCGGCACGCCGGTCAGCATCACGGTGCTGCCCACGGGCGGCGGCGGCAGCCTGCAGTTGACGCTCAATGGACTGCCGGCCGGCATTACCGCCAATATCTCCTCCAATACCATCCGTCTGGCCGTCAGCAATATCGCCGGCGCGCCGGCCGGCAGTTATACGGCCGTGATCAACGGCAGCGAGACAGGGGTCAGCGCGGTCAGCGTGAATTTGCCGGTCACGGTGGCGATCGCGGCCCAGGTGCGGTCGGCCACCGGCGCGCCGCTCAATCTGGCCATGTCCACGGCGTTTCAGCCCGCCAGCTGGGATTACCAGTTTTTTCAAAATAACCCTGGCGCGGTGACCATGCTATCGAACCTGCAGCCCAGCCATGTGCGCATTCAGGCCGTGGACGGGGCGGTGCCCGAAACCGCGCCCGGAGTGTGGAATTTTTCCGAGCTCGACGCCATCGTGCAGCCCGTGCTTGCCACCGGCGATCACAGCCCGGAGTTCCAGATCGCCGTGGCGCCGGCATTCATGTACGATGCCAACGGGAATTTGCTCGATCAGACGTTTCAGCAGTTCGCGCAATATTGCGTGCAACTGGTCGAATACTACAACACGGGCGGGTTTACCGATTCCCAGGGCGTGCTGCACAAATCACCCAGCCCCTATCCCATCACCTGGTGGGGCATTTTCAACGAGCCGAATATCAATCATCTGACCGCCAGCCAATACACGCAGCTATATAACACCGTGGTGCCGGCCATGCTCAAGGCCGATCCCAATATAAAATTTGTGGCGATTGAGCTATCAGATTTCGGCAATCAGCCCCAGAGCTTTCTGCCCACGTTTGTTGCCGGCGTCACCGCCCAGGTCAATGCCGTGGCCACGCATTATTATGCGACCTGCAATCAGAAAGACACCGACCAGACGCTGATGAACGCCATTCCGCAGACGTTTGTGGCGCATCTGCAATATATCCGGCAGGAGATGCAGACCAACCCCGCGCTGGCCAGCCTGCCCATCTGGGTCACGGAAAATAATGTCAACGCCGATTACAGCAACAACGGCATCAGCGCCTGCAATCCGCCCAATGCGTTCGTCACCGATCCCCGCGGCACGGATGCCTTTTTCGCCGCCTGGCGGCCCTACGAGTTTTCCCAGTTCGTCAACTCCGGCGCCGACGTCACCATGCTGTATCACTGGGATTTCGATGCCGACGCGCAATTTGGCGAGGTCAACAGTAGCACCGGCGCGCCGTATTTAAGTTATTGGGTGGATCAGGCGCTGGGCGCCTATTTTCCGCCCACCGCTGATCAGTTGCCGATTGTCAGCACGCAAACTTCGGATGTCGAACTGCTGGCGGCCCAGCGGCCCGATGGCTCGATCACAGTGCTGGTGGCCAATCATGCCGTCGCCTCCGCCACCGATGACAACGGCGCCGGCGCGCCCCGCACCGTGCTGCTGGACCTTTCCGCCCTGGGCAGCATCAGCTCGGCCCAGGAGCTGACCTTCGATGCCGCCACCAGCACCGCCTCGCAGCCGCAGCCGGTTGCGGTCACGCCGCAGAGCGTCATGAGCATCGCGCTCGCCGGCTACGGCTCGGTGATCCTGATCCTGAAGCCGTGATTCGGTTTTGGAAGCTATTGGTGCGCCTGGCAGGAACCGAACCTACGACCTACGTTGTATGACTGAACTAAACGCCGATCAAAATGCGCCTGTCCGGGAGTCTGCCGAGATCCATATCGCCGCGCCGGTGGAGGTCGTCTGGGAAATTCTGACCGATTTTGAAAATTGGCCCCATTGGAACAAGACCGTCACAAAGATGCGGGTGAGCGGGCCGCTCGCGGCTGGCATGGTGTTCCGCTGGAAGGCCGGAGTGAACATTACCTCGACCCTTCAGGAAGTGTCCCCGCGAACTCGAATTGTTTGGACAGGCCGCACGTTCGGAATCAAAGCAGTTCACACCTGGTCATTTCGCCCTGAGGCAGGTGGGGTGCGAGTTCAAACTGAAGAGTCCTTCGCCGGGCTGCCCGCGCGCATCTTCGCATTGAGCATGCGACGAATGCTCAGGAACTCCCTCGCGCAGGGACTATCCCACTTGAAGCTTGCATCCGAAGCGCATCTGACAAAATCCACGCCTCTGTAGACGTGCAAACAAAATGCATTGACCCCGAACCAAGCCAAATCGCAAGCCATTGAAAAATAAGGATGCTTTGGTGCGCCTGGCAGGAATCGAACCTGCGACCTACGGTTTAGGAAACCGCTGCTCTATCCTTCTGAGCTACAGGCGCATTGAACCGATTGATTCTATTGTACTGAGCGCTTGCCGGTCCCGCGATTGGTGGAAAAACGCGCTCGTTTGTTCTCCATTGCCGAACCCACAATTCTCAGTTTGCAGATCGCGCCATCCGGTTCTTTGTTTTGCTGCGGCGCTCTAACGGCCGTCTGGTTTTGCCGGAACGGTGTATGTGCCTTGGCAGGGTTTGCAAACGTTCAATTGTGTCTGGATATTGCGTGACGAGCTCAACGAAAGTAGCCGCGATGGGACTGACCTGCCCGCCTTGCTCCCATTTCTCAACCGTGCGCGAGCTGACTCGCAGCATGTTGGCCCACACGGCGCGAGAGACATTGAACTTCTCGCGAGCGGCAACAAAAAATTCCGCGCCCGGTGACACCTTGATCTCGGGTGCGGCCACGTTATGCGTGCGAAGCGTGACTTTGCCTTCACGCCGAGCTTTCATCGCATCCATGCCTTCCATGAGTTCCGCGAACAGATTCCGTTTTACTGTATTCCGCTTGTTCATTTTCCAATCCTGGGCTTTCGTGTGGCGCGTTCCGTTTCCAGTGCCCGCCGCAATTGATCTCGTTCCTTTTTCGTCAGATCAACAGCTTCATTTTTGTCATAAAGAGCCAGCAGCCACATTTCCTGTTCCGACAGAAAGCAGTAATAAATAATCCGCAACCCGCCGCGCCTGCCTTTGCCGCGGCGCTGATCTCTCCACCGTAGCTTCCGAATGCCTCCCGCGCCGGGCATTATGTCCCCGGCTTCAGGATTCCTCGCCATGTATTGCTGTAATTCGGCATAACCATCATCGTCGAGGTAATTCTCGCG
>JAJZKJ010000307.1 GCA_021804195.1 Acidobacteriota bacterium | reverse complement strand
GACTCTGGAATTTCCAGGGGACGTAGCTCAATTGGTTAGAGCACCGGATTGTCGATCCGGTGGTTGCGGGTTCGAGTCCCGTCGTCCCCGTTGCCTTGATAGATCAGCGTTTCCTGCATGTTTAGCGGGCTTTCTTCACCTTGGGCGGATGCGATTACTTGTCCACTGCGTATCCCTGAATAGCCCTGTTTTCCATCCTGATGCGCCAAGCAAAGCGCCAAGCGCTTTTCACCACAATCCGGGCTTGTATCGTTGGTGCCGGTGGCCCGTTGTGTCTCCGGCTTGGCCGAATAATCCGGCAACGCATCCAAGGCCCCGGAAAGATCGCCACGGAAGACGTGCGTATAAAGATTCATGGTCAGATCAATGCGGCTATGCCGGGCCAACTCTTGGGCGGTCTTCGGGTGCACGCCGCCGGCGGCAAGGCTGGAAATGAATTGATGCCGCAGGGCATGAAAATCGAATACGCGGTTATCATCGTCCGTGTAGGGAATCTCTGCGTCCGTTAAATCTTCCCGCAGCATTTCAGCGGAATGCTCCCGGTTCAGCTTGGGAAACGCCTTGGCGCTCGGCAACTTGCCGGCCAGATAGAAACGCATCAGTTCCACCATGGTGGCCCGTAAAGGCAAATTAGCGGCCTTGCCGTTCTTTGTGGACGATGCCCGCAAGGATACGCGCCCGTTGCCAAGGTCAAAGGATGCTTTGGTCAGGCTGGCGATTTCCGCACAGCGCAGGCCGGTTTCGGCGGCCAGTTGGTAAATAACCGCGCGTTGCGGCCCGTCAATGCCGTAACGCTCCGGCCCGGCGCGTGCCGCATCCAACAGGCGGCGGAACGTTGCGGCGTCCAAGGCCCGGCGTTGACGGCTTTCGGTAACAACGTCCTTGATTTGTAAATGTGCCACGGGATTAACAGTCGCCCGGCCCGATAGAACCATCCATCGGCAGAATGTCTTGATATTCACCAGATAGGCGTTACGGGTTTGATCGGTAATGCCAGGCTGAACGGTACGATCCGGCAGCGTCCGGCCTTGTTGCATGGCCGCCAGAGCCTGTTCAATGGCCGCGGCATCCATATCGCTCCAATATGCGAAACGGCATTGCTTGAAGACTTTTCCGATGCGTGCAACGCATAAGTCCGCGTAAGCCTTGGTTTTCTTGGCCGTAACAGAAGCGTGATAATCGTTGACGTGTTCGGATAAGGTTTTGGCGGACGTGATCCGCCGTGAATCAAGCAAGCCTATTTCCAGTAAGCGGCTCTTGATGCGACTCGGCAAGTTTTCGATCCACGGCAACAACGCCGGATCCGTCTGGCCGCCGCTGGCTCGGTGATAGGCAACCAGCTTGGCAATATTCCGCAGGGCTTCATCACTTGCGGCCTTGTCGGTAAACAACGGCAAGCGGCGCGTCCGTTCATTGTGATCCGTGAATTCGCCGTACCACTTGGAAGCGCTTTGTATTTTGCCCTTGCGGTTGCGAAAACTGGTTTTGAATAATCGCATGGTTAATCCTCCATCGGTTCAAGTTTGACGCGAAGTTTCATGGCCCGGAGCATCTTGTCAGCGGTGCCCAGCCGAATATCGGCACCCTGAAGCAATCGTCCTACAACGCGGTTTGAAAAACCGCACCGTTTTGCAAATTCGTATTGCGATAGGCCGCTCGCCGTCACCGCATTACGCACCGTTTCTGTTAATGTGTCTTTACGCTTCATTGACGTATTGTCCTATACTAAGGCTTGTTTGTCAAGCGGGCAAACTCCGGCCACGGATACCCCTGAAAATGGGGCATTTTGGGACACATAATCAGCGGTGTTCCTCGGCTTGAAGCTTGGCCTCCATTTCCTGTTTGGCCCGTTCAATGGGTTCGATGACGTGCCAGTTGGTGGCGTATTCCAGCAGCAGCTTTGCCGCGGCAATCTGGTCGCCCGGCGTAGGTGCCTCGGCGGGTTCGGCATCTATGATTTCCGCCAGCCGCCGCATGGCCTTCGGAAGCATGTATGAACCGGCGTTTCTCGCGGCGGTCATGTTGGCGTCGGTAAACTCTGAAACTTGGCGCTGAAACGTTTCGGTTTTACGCCAATTCCAAAGAGTAGTCCGATCAACGCCAACCCTTTTTGCGACCGTATTCAGTCGGAGGCCGGCGGCCAGCAATAAAGCGGCTTGGATTTGCGTTGGTGAAAGATCATCCATGGTTGGCCCTTAAAACGTCGAATTACGTTGGCGCGTTTCACTGGTTTTCATGCAAACTGGCGGCCAATGTCGCAATTTTATTCCGCAACGCGACAAGCCGCGCCATTTTGGCTTTGCCAAGGCCAATTTGCGGCCCTCGTTGACCATTGGACGATCCGTTGGTCATCTGATTCCCCGGCTTCGCAGCAGGCGCAGGCTGTGCGATAATTTTGGCCCTTAGGTGATGCCGTCGCCATGCGAATTTCAGAACATGTTTGATTCGGCAAACCGGTGGCACGTCGCCCGGCGCGGCGGAAAATTGAACCGTCCACGTTTCTGGCAACGGTTTCGGCGCTACCGGAATTAACGGCGTAGCCGGGCGCTTGGCCCGGCGCTTGGGCTTGCGGGTTGGTTGTGCAATCGGGCGGTCAAATAACGGTCTGGCGGTCATACGAAAAATCCTCCGATGGTCGATCTTGCTTCGCTGGAACGATTATGCTCCGCACGGATGCGGCGGGCGACTTTAGACAATTCATTGTCGATCAAAGTGCGAGTATCACTTGCCACGCCAGTTACAGTGGCTGGGCGTGCAGGGTCGTAATCTTCCCTCAAACCAAATTGAGTTCGCAAGTCAGCCAATTTCGCGTTGCGCGCCTCGCGGATGGTGGACGAAAGATCCGCCTTTGGCTCCGCCGCATCCCACCCATCGCGCGCGAGCACGCGGGCCAGCCCAGCAGGATTGCGGATTGTTTGCCCGGCCGCGATTCGCCGTTGGACTTCGTGTTTTGCGGCATCCAATGACCGGCCATCTTCGCTTGAGATTTTCGCAGCGGCAGCGCCCTGCTGCTGCTGTTGATATCTGTTATCTATATGTTTTGTTGCCATCTGTGGCAACACCCTGTTGCCATCTGTGGCAACACCCCGGGCCGCCGGTGGCAACACCGTGTCGCCATCCGTGGCGACACCCCGCAGGTCATATTCGTTGGCGGTTGTGGTATTGCCGGATTTGCATGTCACCAGGCCGCGATTAGCCAGACTGGCCAGCGCGCGGCCGATGTGTCTATTGTCTATTCCCACATCGCGCGCCAGCGTGCGGATGCTCGGACGGGCGATCCAATTGGAATCCGCATACCGGCCCAACGCTACCAAAACCCGGAGTTCATCGCGGCCCAAACTGGAGAGCGAATCGTACACTATTGGCGCGATGCGCCCGAAGCGGGGATTGCTCTCATTTTTGCGGGCGGCTATCATTAAAGCACTCCAGATTTTTGCGCGGCCGTCCAGCGGTCACGCGGAGGACAACCGGCGGCAACCCAGGCCGTTAGTTCGTCGCGCCTCCAACGGCAGGCGCGGCCGATCCGCACCGGCGCTGGCGTGCGCCCCGCGCTATGCGCTTTTCGCCAGCCGCTCCGGCTCATCCCGCAAAGCGTGGCGGCCTCAGTGTCACGCATTAGCAATGCGTCAGGCATGGCGCGCCTCCGGATTGGATACGCGCCGAGGCCGCCGCCAAGTTACCGTTACGCCGAGGCGTCTCAGCTCACGGAGGCAACGATCGCAATCCGAGAATCGCCCGTCGCTCCGGGCGCGATCCAGCAGCAGAAACCAAAAGCTTGGGTCTTGTTTTTCGTCATAATTTTGTGCGGTCATAATCGACACTCCAGATAGACTCTGGAATATCATGGGAATGTAGCCTTAGGGTAGCCGCGCCGCGTGCATGTTTTGCTTGATTTCAGCGGGATGAGCCGGAGCGGCTGGCG
>JAJZKJ010000306.1 GCA_021804195.1 Acidobacteriota bacterium | reverse complement strand
GCATTCCGGCTCGCAGGCCAACGATGCGGCTTATGCCGCGATTCTGGAACCCGGCGACCGGGTGTTGGGCATGGATCTTGCCCACGGCGGGCATTTGACGCACGGACATCCGCTGAATTTTTCGGGCAAGTTGTACCAGTTCGCCGGCTACGGAGTGAACCGCGAAACGGAAACGATTGACTACGACGCACTGGCGCGGCAGGCCAAAGAATTCCGGCCCAAGCTGATCGTGGGCGGCGGCAGCGCCTATTCGCGGGTGATTGATTTTGCCCGGCTGCGGGCGGCGGCCGACGAAGTGGGCGCCCGGGTGATGGTGGATATGGCGCATTTCGCCGGACTGGTGGCGGGCGGGGTTCACCCCAGCCCGGTGCCGCACGCCGATATAGTGACCTCGACCACGCATAAAACACTGCGGGGGCCGCGGTCGGGAATGATCCTGTGCCGACGGGAGCTGGCGGCGGCGATTGACAAGTCGGTGTTTCCGGGCAAGCAGGGCGGTCCCTTGATGCACATCATCGCGGCCAAGGCGGTGTGTTTCCATGAAGCCGCCCAGCCGGAGTTCCGCAGCTATGCGCGGCAGGTCGTGGCCAACGCGAAAAAACTGGCGGAGGGACTGCGGCAGGAAGGTTTCCGCATCATTTCGGGCGGCACCGATACGCATTTGTTCCTGCTGGACGTAACCGCGGCGGGGCTGCGGGGCAAAGAAGCGGAGACGGCTCTTCACGCGGCCCACATCACGGTGAACAAAAACGCCATTCCGTTCGATTCGCATCCGCCCATGAACCCAAGCGGCATCCGGCTGGGCACGCCGGCCCTGACCACGCGCGGGATGGGGGAAAAAGAGATGACCGCCATCGCCGGGCTGATCGCGCGGGTGCTGCGGACACCGCAAGAGGCGAACGTGCTGGCAGAAGTACGGCGGAAGGTCGAAGAGTTGGCCGAAGCTTTTCCTTTATATCGTGAACGGCGGGAAGCCGCCGCTTGCCTGACATAAACCCAACCATTGGCCGCAGCCAGGAAACTCATGGCCACGGAAACCGCTCTGCCGCCGGACCGGACCGCCCGCATGGGCGGGACGGCGATTCCGTTGGTGGCCATGGATGTGCGGCGGATCGACCACTTTGGATTTGGCACACACATCCGCAACACGGTCCGCGGACTGATGGAATTGCCGCCGCGGCTGCGCTACGCGCTGCTGGGCAGCCGCGACGATCTGCGGCAATGGCCGCAACTGCCCGACCATTTCCGCGGCGTGGAGATGGAGACAAGCGAAGCCGCGCCGAGCAATCTGCTGCGGCTGCCCTGGCGGCTGCGGCAGCTGGGCGCGAACCTGCTGCATGTGCCGCATCATGAATGGGTACCGCTGTGGCTGCCCTGCCCGTATCTGGTAACGGTGCATGACCTGGTGGAGTTTGTGCTGCCGCAGGCGGCGGGACGCGGACGGGGATTGCGGCGGCGGCTGGTGCGGCGCAGCCTGCAGCGGGCGGCGCGAATCGTGGCGGTTTCCGAATCCACGCGGCGCGATATCATGCGCCAGTTCCGGGTGCCGTTTGCCCATATTCAAGTAGTCAAAAACGCGATTGACGAAGAACTGCGCCGGCCGGCGAACGGGGAGGAACGAGCGCAGGCGGCGGCGCGGTATGCGCTGGACGCTCCCTTTGTGCTGTATGCCGGGAGTGTGCAGCCGCATAAAAATATCGGCCGCCTGATCGAAGCTTTCGCGGCCCTGAAAGCGGGGCTGGCGGGCACGCGCTGGGAAACGCTCAAGCTGGTGGTGATCGGCGACGAGCCCTCACGGCATCCGGGGCTGCGGCGGACGGTGATCCGCAGCCGCATGCGGCAGGAGGTGCGGTTTCTCGGCTTTGTGCCACGGGAGACGCTGCGGGCGCTGTATGCCGAGGCGGCGGTCTTCGCCTTCCCTTCCCTGCATGAAGGCTTTGGCCTGCCTCCGCTCGAGGCCATGGCGCAGGGCACGCCGGTGGTGGCCTCCAACAGCGCCTCGCTGCCGGAAGTGGTGCAGCAGGCAGCGGTATTGGTGAACCCGGAAAATGTGTTTGACATTCACCGCGGGCTGCGGCAATGCCTGCTGGATGAAGAATTACGGCAGAAGCTGCGGGCCGCGGGGCTGGCGCAGGTGCGGCAGTTCAGCTGGCGGGATTCGGCCCGGCGGCTGGAAGATATTTATTGCTCGCTCGTTTATCAGACCCGCTAAAAATAAGAACGCAGGCAGCGGTCCGGCTTGCATCGAGTCATTAGGTTTTAACATTATTTACCTTCGAGATTCCACGCACATTTTTCAGCTGGCGCACGCGTTCTTACTTGCAGACGCCACGGAATTTGCAACCAGCGAATAAACCCGGGCGTCGAATGAGTGCAAGGCGTTCCACTGCAATGAAACGTAGCAGAGGCAACGGAGGCTACATTATGAAATCCACACTGATCCGGAAGTCGCGTTATTCCATGACCGCCATATTGGCGGCCGCAATGGGCCTGGCGGGCATATCTGCGCTGGCCTCACCGGTCGCGTCCTCGGCCAGCACTTTCAAACCACACTCGGCTTCACTGCATGCCCTGGACGCGCAGATCAGCTCATTTCTAAATACAAAATATGCGAAGCATGCCCATCTGCGCGGAGTACGGGCCCAGACGAGCGGCCGGGTGGTCACATTAAATGGCAGCGTGCCTGATTACCCGGCCTTTCTGCAAGCCAACCATATCGCCCGGCAGGTAAGCTCCGTCAACGGCGTGATTGACCATATCGCGGTCCGGGCGCCCTATGTGCCGGACACCAAACTGCAAAAAACCATTGACCAACGGCTGGTTTACAGCCGGCTGGGCATGGGGCAGATTTTCAATGGCATCAGCACCCAAGTCAATCATGGCGTGGTGACGCTCTCCGGCCAGGTGGTGGACTATCCGAGCCGGGATTCGGCACTCGACATCGTGGACGATACCACCGGAGTAAAAGGCGTGGTGGACCATATCAAAGTGGCGCCGCTGTCGCCGTTTGACAACCAGATCCGGTTTGAAGCCGCGCGCGCCATTTACCGGAATCCGGAACTGTCGAAATATGCCCTCGACCCGGCGCACCCGATCCGCATTCTGGTCGATAACGGACATGTCACGCTCTGGGGCGTGGTGGACAGCAAAATGGATAAACAACTGGCGTATATGGCAGTGAATGGGCTGCCCAATGTTTTCAGCGTGAAGAATGATCTGGTGGTGAAGTAAATGACTGCGAACTGAAGCACGGGATTCAGATCCCGTGCTTCAGTTCGTCCCTGGTCCCGAATCCAATTCAACCATCCGGCAGGAAGATCACGGCATCCAATAGAGACCACTCCGGAATTGCACGCCGGCCGGTTCTGCCGTGGCATTTTATGATTCGCGAACTTTACGCATATTGATGAGCGGCCTGCTCTTCGGGCTGGGATTATGGTTTATTTATGCCGCCCGGGCCGTGCTGATCGCATTCATGTTTGCGATTTTATTTGCTTATCTGCTGGAACCGGTGGTGAACCGCATGCAAAATCGGCTGCGCTGCCGGCGAGGCGTGGCCATCGCGCTGCTCTATGGAATCATTTTCGGGGCGCTGCTGGTGCTGGTAATGCAGTTCGGCAGCCATTTTTTGCGTCAGGCGGAAACCCTGTCGCAGAAACTGCCAAAACTTTCGGCCAAGGTTCTGACGGGGAGGATTGCGCAGCCCATCGGACAGAAATACGGCCTGAGCCGGCAGGCCCGGCGCAGTATTCAGAATTTTATTTACAGCCATCGCAATCAGATCCTGGAAGCAGCACGGCAAGTCACGCATTATTTGACTCAGGCCGCGGAACAAGCCTGGTGGCTGCTGGTGATTCCCATTCTTGCCATTTTTTTTCTGAAAGACGGACGGGACTTGGGCGCCATGGTCACGGAGTTGACGGC
>JAJZKJ010000305.1 GCA_021804195.1 Acidobacteriota bacterium | reverse complement strand
ATGAATGTTTCCTGACCGGCACGGGCGCGGAAGTGGCGCCGGTCATTGGCATCGATCGACGGATCATCGGTAACGGCGCCGTCGGACCTATCACGAAAAAACTCATGGCTATGTTCCACGAGTATGTACGCCGCGCCTCATAAGAGCATATCGAATAGGCGCTCAGGGTAAACGATTACCCCGAAGCGGGGTTTTATAGATCCCTAAATTCATTTTTCGAATAGTAGAATATGGGACGTTGCCGTACCCAGCAAGAATGAAAATGGCCCTAAGGCTCAAACTTGGGGCATTCAACGCTCAGGCATTGGGCTTCTTCCCTGTGCACGCCTGAACCCCAACCCCCGCAGGCTATTTTTGAGGCAGATTGTAACGCAAAGACGAAATAGTATTGCCGTCTCCAGTTTTTACTGGACTTTTTTCTTCTTTCTGTACGAATATCAATGTAAAGGAACTGCCACCAGAGATTCCTTGATCCTGCTTGGAACTTGGAACCTCTGGTGTGTGGGTTTCTTGACACCTCGTTCGCAAAACGAACGCAAGCAAAGGAGTGCAGCGACTATGGTTATTCGTACCAGGGCATTCGGGTCCGTTGAATTGGCGGCCGACCAGGTGGTTTTGTTCTACGGAGAATTGGCCGGTTGCCGACAATATCAGCCGTTTGCTCTGCTGGAGGACAAACCGCGCCATTTGACGTTGCTGATGAGCCTTGAAGATACGGACAATGCTTTACGATTGGTGGATGCCGCAACCTGTTGGCCGGAGTATATCATTCCCAGGTGCCACCCGACATTCAAACGACTCCGCGCGAACTCGGATCGCAACTTGTGTGTTTTTTTTGCATTGGAGGAAGACGGCCAGAATTTAATCGCAAATATGAATCAGCCGATTTTAGTCGATTTCCGAGCCGGCATCGGTTTGCGGTTATCGACAAGCGACGCGGCACTATCGCTGGCCGCCAGTCGCGAATGGATGGAGATTTTACCCGCGCGGGAATTTTCCGCGGCGGATACGGCCGTAAACCCCGCACAGTCGCCGATGGGGTTGCATAACCGCAACGAGATCGCTCCCCATGTCTCAACATCAGGCGGGAGCGTTTCTCCCGCTGTCGCACTGCGGCGGGGACTCAGGCGTCTCCAGGAAAAGAAAAGACCGTACGATGCGGAAGCGGCCGGCGATCCGCAGCTACTCAAAGCGTAAGGCTAAGGTATCGGACGATATTTGCCGGAACCGGAATAGACCGCAACACCGGCGCCTCAGGGCGCCATTGCCGCCTAGAATAAAGCGGGGCAAATTGATTTCGCCGCTTTAGTTTATGCGAGGTTATCAGGTGGTTCTGGGAGAGAAACAAAGCCTGGCGGGACGCACAAGGAGTAAAGGATGTTGGTTCTTTCACGCCAACGCAACGAAAGCATTATTATCGGCAACGATATTGTGATCACCGTGGTCGATATTCGCGGAGACAAAGTGCGCCTGGGGATCAACGCTCCGAACACGGTCTCCGTACACCGGGAGGAAATTTACCAGGCCATTCAACGCGAACGTGCCGGCGGGGCCGCAAAACCACCGGCGCCCACCGAAGTACAATCCGGCGAAGCGCCAAACCCCTTCCCGGAGGCGGCGAACCATTCGCATCTTTCCGCTCCTGCTCCCGCTGATTAAGAGCCTATCTCAATAGAAGATAGGCTCTCACTCGCCCCATGATTATGCGCCGGCCATCCCCGTCTGAGGTACAACACCGGCGCGTTCGGCCGGCGGCGCCGCACCGCCGGGCGCCGCGGTCTTCAGATTTTCACCGTGGTTTTCCAACACCAGAAAATCATCCGCGCCGATCCGTGCGATTCGCAAGAGCGTTTCCGACGAAGCTTTTTCCATGCGCGCGTAAATTTTGATCGCCCGGCTGACCCCGGCCTTTTGCAACGCTTCCATTCGCATCAGAGTCTCATGTCCCAATGCCTCGTGTTGAAAGGCCGCGCGAAAATTCCGTGACACAATCCGGCAGAGTTCCTCGTGGCCGTGAATACGGTGAAGGTCTTTGGTCAGACCCGCCGCGCCCAGGATGCTCTGCGCCTCGGCCTGGTTCAAGCGCGGTAAAGTGCCCACCGCCCTCTCCAGTTTGCGATGGAAACGTCCCATGCAGACGGCGAATGATTCCGCCATCGCCTTTGCGTCACCCAGGCTTACCTTCGTACCACAGCAAGAGCACCTGAGAGGAAGACGCAGCAGCGACTTGAGCACGCCGACCAAGCCGCCTTCCGCCGATAACGGCGCCAAGCAATGCACACAACGCGGAAAATGGCTTCCCATGCAGCTTCTCCTGTCCACTTGCTCCCGGCCCCCATTCCGGAAATGTTTCGGAGAGGGCCATTCCATACGCAAGAATTGTGCCGCCGGCGGTAAGATATTGAACCATACCGGCACTACCTGTTAGATTCTATACCTACCCGGCGCATCATGCAAGCGAATTACGAAAAAATTACGAAAAAATATCCGCTTCAATGCTCTGGAACCGGCCCAAAGATAAAGTGACCCGGCTTGGATGGAGAGCCGAAGCTTGAATCGGAATTGCCCCCTTGTCCACCCTGTACGATAAAGCCTCCGCCGCTTCTTGTGCTCCGCTCAATCTGCGCGCGAATGCTGTCATTTTTGATGACGCGCCGCTCGACACAGCCGGCCAGAAGAAAAAATACTATGCCGGTGAATATAACAATCCACTTCGGCGCATCGCGCCGGGAAGCGCCGCGGAAAGGATAACGGTCGCAACTTTTTTTGAGGCTCAATCCAGATCCGTCCCTGCCGCAATCCCGCGTCTTTGTATTGAAAATAAATGACGTTGGATTCCAAGGCATTAAGAGTCTATCCGGATAGGCTCTAGGAACGCCCTCGACGAGAGTGTCGGCCATGTTTTTTGCCTTTACCATTATATTCTTTCAAGCGCCGGCCGGAGCGGCGTTGCTGCGAAGTTCCACGGGGCGCCACGGCGCCATGCCCGGCAGGCGTAGGGGGCCTTCCGGCCGGTTCCATCCGCCGCAGCGTGTGTTCCCCGCGAATTGTAGAACCATGCTCCAGCAGGCGCAGGTCCATGCGCCGCGCGGGTACGTTCACACAAACAATTTGCACCCGCGCCGCATCACCCAGGCTAATCCGCCGGCCGCTGCGCCGGCCGCGGAGCGAACCGGTTCTTTCGTCGAATACCCAGCAATCATTAGGCAGGTCGCCGGTGCGGATGAGGCCTTCCACCAGAAAGCGCGTGGACTGCACAAACACGCCGAAATTGTTCACCCCGGTCACCACGCCGTCTATGATGTCGCCGGTATGTTCGGCAAGAAGTTGAAGAACTTTAACCGTCCGAAGCTCGCGTTCGGCGTCCTGAGCGCGGCGTTCGGTAAAACTCAGATGGCGGCCCAGGCGAAGCAGGGTGTCGTAATCGGGCATGTCGCCCAACCGTCGGGGCATCAGGGCGAAAACTTCCGGGGAACTCCCGCCGTGCTTCCGGCGGTCCGAATGGGCCGAACCGGTGGAAGCCGATGGATCACCAGAGGGTCCTTTTCGCCGCACCGGACCCGCCAGCACGCCTTGCAGACAACGATGAATCACCAGGTCCGCATAACGGCGGATAGGCGAGGTGAAGTGCGCGTAGTTTTCGCTCGCCAGGGCGTAATGACCCAGCGGCAGCGGCGAGTATTCCGCCGTGCTGAATGTTTTCAGCACGCTTAGATGAACCGCATAGGCAATGGGAGTACCGCGCACCGAATCCAGCAATTCCTGGAGCACGTGCCGGTCCAGTTGCCGGGGCAGCCGCCGACCCGTTACCGAGACGAATTGACGAACTTTCTCGGCGGCCTGGGTGTCGGGATCAGGATGAATGCGGCGCAAAACATTCAGTCCCTTGTGGGTCAGAACGCGGGCCACCGCTTTCTGGTGGAAGGCCTC
>JAJZKJ010000304.1 GCA_021804195.1 Acidobacteriota bacterium | reverse complement strand
GCATCACGATCTTTTCCCCGAACAGCGTGGGCAGCGTCGAGACGCGCAGATCGAGCACCTTGGTCTTGTTCTCGTGGGTGGTGCGCAGCATGATGCGGCCGTCCTGCGGCAGCCGCTTTTCGCTGATGTCGAGCTTGGCCATGATCTTGAGCCGGCTGACCATGGCGTTGCGCAGCTTCATCGGGGGCTGCATCACTTCCTGCAGCACGCCGTCAATCCGGTAGCGCACCCGCAGCAGGCGCTCGTAGGGCTCGAGATGGATGTCGCTGGCGCCGCGGCGCAGCGCCTCGGTGAGAATGGCGTTCACCAGCCGCACCACCGGCGCCGCTTCGGCGGCCTTTTCCAGCTCGTCCAGCTTGGTGTCGAGATCGAGTTCGGTCTCGATCGCCTCCGTTTCCGACAGCTCCAGATCCTCGATCACCTTCTGGATCTGGTCGCCATCGTTGTCGATTTCGCCATAGCAGCGCTGGATCGCCGCCTGAATCGCCGACTCCGAGGCCACCACCGGCTCCAGGTTCAGCCCGGTCATGAACTTCACGTCGTCGAGCGCGAATACGTTGGTGGGGTCGGCCATGGCCAGCCGCAGCGCCGCCCCGTTGCGCTCCAGCGGCAGAATCTGCATGCGCTCGGCCGTCTCCCGCGGCACCAGCCGCAGCACCTCCGCCGGCACGCTCAGCTCATGCAGGGTGTGCGACGGCACGCCGTACTGGCGCGACAGAATGCGGGCCACGTCATCTTCGCTGCAGTATTTCAGCTTGACCAGGCTGGTGCCCAGCCGTCCGCCGTTGCGCTTCTGATAGCTCAGCGCCTCCTCCAGTTGCGCCGGAGTGATGACTTTTTCCCGCACCAGCAGGTCGCCGATTCGCTCGAACATGACTCTCCGCCCGCCATCATGGAGGCTTTGGGCATCTGCATGCTAACACGTTTTCCCCGGGATTTTACGAGTTTTCCCTGCCCTGGACGTGCCTTGGGTTATAACTTCTTTATCGCTCCGGATAACTGCGGTTTTATATTGTTTCCTTTTCTCTCATTTTCGGCATCCCGCTTCTTCCGGCTGCCGCCTTCAGGGCTTTCCGCGGCCTCGTGCTTGCAGCAGCACCACGCTGCCATAGCGATGCTCGCGGGCGAGGGCCAGATTGCCGCCCGCCGACCAGGCATAGCTGACAATCCGCTGATGCTGAAAATGGGTATAGGCCCGGGGCTGGCCGGGCTGGCCCGGCGCCGGCTCGATCCAGATATTGTCCGCCCCGCGCGTGGTTTTCACATACGAGATGCCCCGCCCGTCCGGCCGCCATTGCATCTGCCGCCGGGCGGGCAGAAACTGTCCCGCCCGGGGATGGGCGCGGGGAAAAATCACCGCCGTCATCTTGCCGTCGGGCGCGTGGGTTTCCAGCAGAATGCGCCGGCCGTGGGGGGAAACCGCGGGCCGGAAATAGCTGCCGGCAAAATACGGCGCGATGATCCGCGGCGTTCCGCCCCGTAGCGGCATCTCTTCCAGAACCTGGGTAGTCTTCCTGAGTTTGATAAAAATTACATTCCGGCCGGAAGGCGTAATAGATAGAAAATTTATCGCTTGCCGGCTCAATGCCCGGGAATAGGAATGCCGCAGGTCCGTGGCCATGGCCCGCAACTGCGAGCCATGTCTCATCTGGGCATAAACCATCTGCCCCTGGGGCCCGACGGAAATTCCAGCCAGGGCTCTGGCCGTCACGAACTGCCGTGGCGAGGCATTCGGCTGTGCGGGATCCAGGGTATAAATCGCCCAGCGCCGGTCGCCCGTCACCGCCTGGTAGGCAATGGCGCCCCGCGGCGTCCATGCCATGGCAAAGCTGCCGAGTTGATTCGCCGCCGCGGGCAGAAGCTGCTTCGCCGGCTGCTGCGGCATCTGCTCCCAGAGCGAGTAAAAGGCTTGCTGCTTTTGCATGGCCAGGAGCCGGCCGGCGCGATCCAGGCTGAGCGAATTATAGCTTGTGAGGCCGTTTGAGAGCTGATGCGCCTGGCCCGCGGGATATGAGATCAACGTCAGATGAGAAAAAAAGTTCAAAATTGAATTGCCGGTCAGCCCCAATAGTTCGCGGCCCTGGGGCGTCCATTGCAGGCCATGGATAAATCCGGTGCTCCAGGGCAAAATCCGGCTGCGGCCGTCCGCCACCCGGATCACGGCAATCTGAGAACGCAGTAGAGCCATATCTACAATTCCCACCGCGATGCGGCGGCCATCGGGCGACCAGGCCGGGCTGGTATAACCCCAATTGGAGAAGTTGGAGCAGTAAAACTCCGCGCTTTTTAACCCTAGCTTCATAATGGCAGTGAGCGGGTGTGGACGGGAACCATCGCTCTGGGCCAGCATCAGGGTTGCATCATTACTATGCGCGGCATCGCAGCGCAAAAAAGCCATGCGGCGGCCATGGGGCGAAAAGCCGGGCGGAGTTTCAACATTGGCCAGCAGCTTCACCGGCTGCCCGCCCAGGATGGGAACCTGATAAAGATCGGGATGGATTTCATTGCCGGCCACATAATCCAGAAAGCTGCCGTCGGGGGTAAAGCTCAGCCCCTCATAGCGGTAATTGGCCGGAGGATGGACGGGCGGCGGCACAATCTGCTCTCCGCTGGCCGCATGCACCTGCCGCAGCCACAGGCTTTCGCCCCGCGGCCCGCGGTGCACATAGGCCACATAGTTGCCGTCGGGCGAAATCGCCACCGGCGCCACCACCAGGCCCGAACTGGTCAGGTTAATCACCCGGGCGTTGCGCCAGCGGCGCAGCAGGGCGCGCAGCTGATTTTTTGCTCTCTGCGTATGCCAGTACCATCCTCCCAATCCTCCGGCCAGCAGCAGCAGAACGATTCCCGTTCCCAGTAACCCCTTGCGATGGCGGCCCATCAGGGCCGAAACGATCTGGCTGTCGGAACCGGCGGACGAGGCCGCCGATGGCATGATAGATCCCGTCTCCCGCGCCAGGGCGGCGGAGGATGCCGGTTGCGGCATAGAAGCCGTAGATGAAGCAGCCGCCGCATCCCGGGCGCTGCCCGCGCCCAATCTTTCGCGCTGCAACAGCTTCAGCTCCGCCCGCAAGTCGCTGGCGTGCTGATAGCGCAGCTCGGCGTCCTTTTGCAGCGCCCGCAGGATGATCCGGTCCAGCTCCGGCGGCAGTTCTTCCCGCGCCTGCGAGGGCCGCGGCGGATGATGGTTCAAGATCTGGCTGAAGGTCTCGGCGGTGCTTTTCGCCTGAAAGCAGCTTTTTCCCGTCGCCGCCTCATAAAGCACCACCCCGAGCGAAAATATATCGCTGCGCGCGTCCACCGTCTCGCCCCGCGCCTGCTCGGGCGACATATACGCCACCGTCCCCAGCGTCGAGCCCGGCGAGGTCAGCTGCGGCGCCGGCAGGCTCTGCGTCTCCGCCCCGATCAGATCCGCCGGATCGTCCGGCCCGCCCAGCCGCGCCAGCCCGAAATCCAGGATCTTCGCCTGCTGATGCTGCGTGATATAGATGTTCGCCGGCTTCAGATCGCGGTGTATGATGCCGCGGCGATGCGCATAATCCAGCGCATCGGCCATCTGGATCGCCCATTCCAGCAACTGCGCCAGACTCGGCAACTGCCGCTGCACCCGCTCCCGCAGCGTCGCCCCTTCCAGCAGCTCCATCACCAGATAGGCCTGCCCGTTCTGCTCGCCAAAATCATACAGCGTGCAGATGTTGGGATGGTTCAGCCCGGCGATCGCCCGCGCCTCGCACTCGAAGCGCTCCCGCGCCGGCTTCGAGCCGGCCAGCTCCGGCGGCAGAAACTTGAGCGCCACAGAGCGGTGCAGCCGGGCGTCTTCGGCCTTATAGACCTCGCCCATCCCTCCCGCCCCCAGCCGCTCCACAATCCGAAATTGTCCGAAAATCTGCCCGATCATATGCGGTTCATTTCCGTACTGTAGTGTACTTTGAATTAACCACGCTAAA
>JAJZKJ010000303.1 GCA_021804195.1 Acidobacteriota bacterium | reverse complement strand
GCTGTTTGCCTGGGTGGGCTGGGCGGCGGCGCAAGCCGGCGGAGGCGCTGGCAGCGGCAGCGGTTCGGCCTCGAGCTCGGGGTCAAGCACCGGCTCGGGCCAGACCCAGGGGTCGGGAGCAGCGAGCCAGGGCTCTGGAACCAGCGGCGCCAGCACTTCGGGCATGGGACAGAACGGATCCGCCAGTTCCGGACAGGCGGGGACAGGCCAGAACAGTGGCGCCAATAACTCCGGCGCGGCGAATCCTTCGGGCGCCACGCCGCCGGCCGGCCAGAACGGCAGTGCTAGCGGCACGGGCTCGGGCACGGCCAGCGGCGCCAACTCGGGCGCGAACAGCGGTTCGGGTTCGGCTAATCCCTCCAGCGCCACGCCGCCGGCCCAAAGCGGCAGCGGGATGGGGTCAGGTAGCAGCTCGGGCAGTTCAACCCATCATCATCACCATCACGGCATGCCGACGACCGCGTCGCCTCTGCCTTTGATGCTGGTGCTGGGTTTGGGCCTGCTGGGCGTGGGCATCTTGCTGCGCCGGCGCCGTAGTGCCTGAGCAGTTCCGTTATTTAAATCATGCAAGAGCGGCTGAAGGCAGGCTGCTCTTGCATTTTTCAATTATTTTCGACAAGAAAAATTACCGGCAACTGCGGCCGTAAGCCGCAGTTTCAAGATTGAGGCCGGGCGTGGGATATTCGCCGGTATAACAGGCGGAGCAGAAGCGAGTGGGCGCGGCGGGCTCTTCCCCCACCGCCCGGCGCAGGCCCGCAAGTGATAAATAAGCCAGCGAATCGGCGCCGATATATTCGCAAATCTGCTCGATGGACTGCGTGGCGGCGATCAGTTCCTTGCGCGAGGGCGTATCCACGCCGTAATAGCAGGGCGAGACGGTGGGCGGGCAGGAAACGCGCATGTGCACCTCGGCGGCGCCCGCATTGCGGATCATGCGCACGATCTTGCGGCTGGTGGTACCGCGCACGATCGAATCATCCACCAGAATCACACGCTGGCCGGCCAGGAGCGAACGAACCGGATTGAGCTTCAGCTTCACGCCAAAGTCGCGGATCTGCTGGGAAGGCTCAATAAAAGTGCGGCCGATGTAATGGTTGCGGATCAGGCCGAAGCGGAAAGGGATGCCGCTTTCGGCCGCGTAGCCGAGCGCCGCCGCCACGCCGGAATCGGGCACCGGCACGATCAGATCGGCGTCGGCCGGGGCTTCGCGGGCCAGCATGCGGCCCATTTCTTCCCGGCTCGCCTGCACTCCGCGGCCGAAAACCTGGCTATCGGGCCGGGAAAAATAGACATGCTCGAAAATACAGTGCCGGCTGGGCTGCGAAGGCGCGTAGCGGAAGACCGCGCTTCCATGTGAATCAAATCTGCGCCAGGTTCCCGGCTCGACTTCACCGCCATATTCCGCGCCGAGCAGGTCGAAGGCACAGGTTTCACTGGCCGCCGTCCAGCCGCCGTTTTCAAGTTTTCCCCACGCCAGCGGGCGGAATCCACGCGGATCGCGAATGGCGTAGAGCGCATTACGGGTCAACAGCACCAGAGAAAATGCCCCTTCCAGCCGAACCAGGGATTCATTGAGCGCGGTTTCGAAGTCCGCCGCGCGCGAACGGGCCAGCAAATGCAGCAGCACTTCGGTGTCGCTCGTGGTTTGAAAAATCGAACCCGCGGCTTCGAGTTCAGACCGCAGCGCGGAGGCATTCACCAGATTCCCGTTATGCGCCAGCGCCAGCGGACCTTTGCTGCAGTCCACGCGCAGAGGCTGCGCATTGCTCAACGCACCGTCGCCGGCAGTGGCATAGCGGGTGTGGCCGATGGCATTTTCTCCGGTCAGCCGCGCCAGCACCGCGGGGGTGAAAATTTCCGACACCTGGCCCAGCGACCGATGAAGATGAAAACCCTGGCCTTCCCAGGCGGCGATGCCGGCCGCTTCCTGGCCCCGGTGCTGCTGCGCATATAGCCCCAGATAAGCTAGTTTCGAGGCTTCGGGATGGCCGAAGATTCCGATGATGCCGCACTCTTCCCGCAGCTTGTCAAACGGAACGGCCACAGTGCGGTTGAATGCCGCGGATGGTTTCATGCCCACACTCCACGATTGAGTGAATCGGGGTTGGCGGCCGGCTCCAGCCAGCGCGATAACCCCTGGCTCCAGATGGAAACCATATCGGAGACGGGAAAATCCATGAACGATCTGCCCTGAAATTTCAGAATAAAACGCGGTTCCCGCGTCACCCGGCCCAGTTTAT
Source organism: Acidobacteriota bacterium (assembly GCA_021804195.1). The sequence continues at coordinate 1,707 of JAJZKJ010000303.1, read as the reverse complement.
GGGCCCGCAAGCCGCAGCGTTCACTGGCGGCGAGGATTTTTGCCGCATGTTCAGCCCGGCAGCTGATGATCACACGCGAGGCGGTTTCGCCGAATAAATTTTCAGCCGCAGGCTTCTCGCTGAGTTCGCATTCAAGACCCAGCAATGGGCCGGGCGGGTGATTGATCGGATGCGCCAGCAGACATTCGGCCAAGGCCACGGCCAGTCCGCCGGATGAAATATCGTGCGCCGAAGCCAGCCAGCCCTGAGCCGCCGTTTCCCGCAACAATTTGTGCAATGCCGCTTCCTGTTGCAAATCCAGCGCCGGCGGCTCACCCCACAGAGCTCCGAGAACGGTTTTGGCGTATTCACTCGAGCCGAAACGGCGGGCGGTTTCATCGGCGTTCATGGCGGGCGCACCCGACAGCAGCCAGATTTCATTGCCAGGATGCTGAAATGACGATTGAATCGGCAAAGCGGCATTTTGTATATCTATAAATATAGTATTTGTGTTGTGGTTGGATTGTTTTTCCAGATCAATAATCCCAACAATTCCTACAACTGGAGTTGGATAAATCCCGTTCCCCATGGTTTCATTATAAAAGCTGACATTGCCGCCGGTAATGGGTGTGCCCAGAGCTTTGCAGGATTCGGCCATCCCGGCGATGGTCTCGCGGAATTGCCACATGACTTCAGGTTTTTCCGGATTGGCAAAATTCAGGCAGTTGGTAGCGGCGACCGGCATGGCTCCGGTCACGGCCACGTTGCGCGCAGCTTCTGCGACGGCCAACCGGGCTCCCTGGCGAGGATCAAGACGGCAGTAGCGGCCATTGCCTTCGAGCGAGATGGCCAATCCGCGGTGAGTGTCTTTCAGCCGGATCACACCGGCATCGGCTCCGGGAGCCAGGAGCGTATTGGTGCGCACGGAGGTGTCATATTGCTCATAGATCCAGCGTTTGCTGGCCAATTCAGGAGAAGCCAATAATCGCAGCAGCGCCTCCCCGGGTTCGGGATCGCGCAGGCCAGTGGGACGTTCGCGCGGCCAATCAGGAACGGGTTGAGCGGCCGGCCGGCCGTAGCGCGGGGCGGCGTTGGTCAGAGCATCATTCGGCAACTCGGCCATGAGCCGGCCATGCTGCCGGACGCGCAGCATGGGTTCGGCGATTACTTTGCCGACGGCAACCGCATCGAGTCCCCATTTGGCGAAGATGGCGGAGATTTCAGCTTCACGGCCGGGCGCGGAAACGAGCAGCATGCGCTCCTGGCTTTCGCTCAGCATCAGCTCATAAGCAGACATGCCGGTTTCGCGCTGCGGCACGCGGTCCAGATCGAGATCCACGCCGGTGCCGGCGCGGCCGCCCATTTCACTGCTGGAGGAAGTCAGTCCGGCGGCGCCCATATCCTGAATGCCCAGGATGGCGCCCGATGCCATGGCCTCAAGACAGGCTTCGAGCAATAGTTTTTCGAGAAATGGATCGCCGACCTGCACATTAGGCCGTTTGGATTCGGAGGCGGCGCAAAATTCCTCGCTTGCCATGGTCGCGCCGTGAATTCCGTCGCGTCCGGTTTTGGCCCCGACATACATCACCGTATTGCCCACGCCCGAAGCCTGGCCATAAAAAATCGCTTCGCGGCGGGCGACACCCAGGGCGAAGGCGTTGACCAGGGGATTCGCGGCATAACAGTCTTCAAACCTGGTCTCGCCGCCCAGATTGGCTACTCCAAAAC
>JAJZKJ010000302.1 GCA_021804195.1 Acidobacteriota bacterium | reverse complement strand
ACCACTCCCCGGCGGTTGAGGATAATGGTGGTAGGGTACCCAACGATCGGCAGCGCACGCGAGGCGCCATGGGAAACATAGAATCCCTCCTTGCGATAAAGCTGCACCCACTTCATTTCCGGATGCTGTTGAAGAAAACGGCGCAGCGCAAATAAATTATTGTCTTCGGAAACGCTGACAATCTGGAGACCTTTCGGATGATACCGGTTGTAAAGTTTCGCAATGCCCGGCAGTTCCCGCACGCACCAGGGGCACCAGGTCGCCCAGAAATCAATGATGCAGGGTTTGTCTTTCAAGAGGTAGGTGCTGAAGATGCGGCCGTTGATCGCCGCCCCGTACAGGTGGAACTCCCGGCCGGCGACTTGATTCGTCACATGCTGCTCCTGGAAAAACAGCTTCCAGCCTTGCGCCGCGGGACCGGCGGAAATCTCGCCGGCCGTATTATTCATGTCGCGGGCTATTTCAGGGGTGGCCGCTCCTCTCCTGGCCAGTTGGTACATCACTTGTTCCAGCACGGCGGTGGGATGTTTGCGACCCATGCCGGAAAATTGCGCCAGCACTTTGTATTGCGCGGCGGGATCGCCGCTCTCCCGCCACCACGCCGCCGCATATTGTTTCAACCAGGCCGCGAGTTTCGTTTTCAGGTCCCGACTCTGCAACCCGCGCCGAATATCGGCCAGAGTCGGCTTGTCGCCAAACAGGGCCAGCGTTGCGACCGTCATAACGTCCTGGGTCTTGAGGCTCAAAATCCATTGGGGAGACAGGTGGGCCCGCAGAGAAATGGCGATGTTGCGCTCCATCCGCCGGAGAAGAGGAATAGCTTGCGGGGCGATTTTCATCCGCCCAACGGGATGATCATAGATGTCCAGAGCCGCCCGCAGCTTTTTCCATCGAACCTGTTGCCGGTTGAGTCGCATGAGCGCCCGGCTGGTTCTTGGCGCGGCATGAATCTGGATGGCCTGCGCCCGGCCCGATCCCGGAACGCCAAACAAAAGGGGCACGGCCGAGAGAACTCCCGCCGCACCGATACCCAGCCATCCATGTCGAATAGTTCCCATCATCAATGGAAGCCTATCACTTTGTTCACGGACCGTCAAAGACTTTCTCCGTGCCCCGGGGCGCGAATCGTATCTTGAAACTATGAAGCAAGCCTCGCGGAGACGGAAGACGCAGCTCGAGCCAGAGCCGGACCGCGCTACCACGGCCTGCCCGGTTGGAAGGATCGGGGTTAATATCCGGCTATGGAACTGGTAAGCCGACAACCCGCGGTATTGCTCGCGGTGCCGGTCATCATCGCGGCGCTGGCCGTGCTGGGCTGGAAAGCGCGTGGCCATTCCAACCGGTGGAAAGCCGCCTGCTTGTTTTTCCCGCTGGCGGCGGGGATTTGCGCTCTTACCGCCGCAAGCAAGCCGGAAGTGATTTTCAACCCACCGGCGCGAAATGTTGTCGTTCTGGTCGATCTTTCACCGGCGGCCCGCACCGCTCCCTGGCGGCGTCCGGCATTGCTGCGAAACCTGTTGCGGCATCGCCTGCCGGCGGGAACACGCCTGACGCTCGTCGGCTTTTGCCGGCGCCCCCACCGAATCGCCGCGAATCTTTCCGCCCGCTCCCGCCGAAGGTGGCCGAAGCGCTGGCCGCGCATGGCCGGATCGTGCGCGGACATCCAACGGGCAATTCAGTGGAACAGCAAGAAGGTCACGGGTAATCCCCGCTGGATTTTCACGGCGGGACTGGTTCACTGGCCAACCATGCAACCCGCCCATTTGCCATTCGAGCTGGCGCTTAGCATCGTCAAGCCCCGGCGAGCGGACGCCGGCATCACCAGCCTTCACCTGTCCGCGTCCCGAACCGGCGCCCATGTCCCCGGCGCCGGCGCGCGGCGGACTCTGAGCGTTGGCGTTCATGCCACGGGCGCCATGAATATTCTGGTGGAAGTTTTCCAAAACAGACGACCGCTCGCCCGCACACCGCTGCTTTTTCGCCGCGCCGGCTCCAAGATCGTGCAAGTGCGGGATATACCGCTCCAGAAAACGAGCGATTCCCATCCCGACTTCATCAGGGTTCGTCTGGTCACGAAAGATCCCTGGCCGGAGGATGATCACGCCGAAATGATTATTTCGACCGGTGGTCCGCCGCGGATTCTGGTGGTACGCAGACGCTCGGCATTGACATCGCCCGTCTCCATGCCACAGACCGTTATGGTATCAGCGGCAAGAATTCCCAGGAATCTGGAAGCATTGTCGCGATACCAGGTAATCATTCTCGACAACGTGCCGCGCCGTGCGTTTGAACCCGGCGCCGGGCGGATGCTGGCAAAATTCGTCGAACGCACGGGCGGCGGTCTGCTGATTATTGGCGCGCGGAACGCCTTCGGCCCCGGCGGTTACGCGCTGGCGACCCACCGGCGCCGCCCCTGGGCCATAGAGCAAATTTCACCGCTTTCCTCTCTACCGCCGCATCGCCCTGCGATCCAGGTGATTTTTCTGATTGACGCCAGCGGCTCAATGGGCCAACGGGTCCACCACAGCGACGGCCAGACCCGCTTGCAACTCGCCGCCCGTGCCGTTACGGGCGCCCTGGCGATTCTTAAGCCCGCCGATCGTGCGCAAATTCTGGCATTCAGTGGAATCACGACGACGCTGCTCGGCGGCACGGTAAAAACGATCAGGAACCGGATTGCGAATGTATTGGATCGCGTTGAACCGACCGGTCCGACCAATCCGGATAGCGCGTTGCCCCTGCTGGATCGCATCTTTACCGCATCCCGAGAGCAGACGGAACTGATCTTGCTGACTGACGGCCGCATTCCGCATCTGCAGGTTCAGCGGTGGGCGCGACTCATGAAGCGAAGGCGCGCAAAACTTGCGATCATTGCCCCGTTGGGACCAACCCCGGCGCTGCAAAGTCTGGCCCGGCGAACGAACGCCATGATCTTTTCCACGGACCATCCTCTCCAATGGGCTTATGATCTAAAATTGTCGCTGTACCGACGGCTCGCCGGCCGCGCCCGGAGAAAACCTATCGCGTGGAGATCCGCCAGGGGGCGCCTGGGGGGAACAACCCGAGCCTGGATTGAGGTATGGAGAAAGAAGGCGGCGACGGCGCTGGCGTCTTCGGGCAAAGGCGGTTATTCCCTGGCCGCAGTGTGGCGCCGCGGTCTGGGCAAGGTGGCGGCGGTGGCATTTGTGTCTCATTCCACCGCTTACACCGCCTTCCTGCGTCATTTGATCCATCGATTATCGCCTCCGGCCGGCGACCGACGATTCCAAGTGAAGACGACGCGTCAGGAAAATCGCTGGCTGATCCGGGTCGATGCCCAGGGATCGCGGCACTTCTTGAATGGGCAGGACCTGCGGCTTTCGTTGATTCAACCACGCCGCGGCGCCAGGGGCCGCACCCTGCAATTTACACAGACGGCTCCGGGGCGTTACGTGCTGCGTCCGCCGGCATCGGTCCAGGCTTTTTCAGGCGTTATCACCCGCCGGAAGGATCAACGCCGTGTTTTCGTAGGGCGGCTGGCGCCGCCGGATTTACCGACGTGCTGCTTTCCCGCCACCGCTGCGGAGACAAGCTGTCCCTGGCGTCATGTAAGACGGATCAATGTATTACGGAATTGGGGCAGGCAAACCGCCTGGCGCCCCCGCATCCATGGATTTCATTTTCATTTTTCGTGGATGTTGTGGTTGGCGAGTTGCGGCCTTGTACTGGCGGCGTTATGGCTTTTGCGAACCGGCGGGGAATCATAGCGGGCAAACGGCGAGGAAATTTGTAACCGTTCATGGCGGCACGGAAAACGGCCGCGGGATTGCGATCCTCGCGGCTGCTCCATGGTCGCCCCCCCCCGCAGCCGTGGACGGAAATCCACGGCCGTCCGTAACCGCAAACCATCATGCCTCGTAAGCCAACCACCGCTCTATTACCATCCACGACCGTGAAAAGCCGCCCGGAGGTGGACGCAAA
>JAJZKJ010000301.1 GCA_021804195.1 Acidobacteriota bacterium | reverse complement strand
ACATCGCCATTCTCGAAGCGCGCAAACTGGGCATTCCGGTGGTGGCTATTATTGACACCGACAGCGACCCGGACCTGATTGATATTGCCATTCCCGGCAACGATGACGCCATGCGCGGCATTGACCTGCTCATGAAGCAGATTGCCACTGCAATTAACGAAGGCAAAGCGGGCCGCGTAGCCAAGGAAGAACAGGACAAAGCCCAGCAACAACAGCAGCGGCCATCGCGCGGTCGCCGCCGCACCACCACTGCGGAAGCTGAAGACGCCGCCGCCCAAATTGAAAAACCGCAAGCCGCCGCAAGTGAATCGCCTGCGGGCGATGCGGCCGCCCCTGCGGCCAATGCCTGACTTTAACGGAGCCATGCCGGATGCCCCAGCCCACCACCAGTTGGAAGAGCCGTCATCCGGTTCTGTTCAAAAATCTGATTTTGCTGGCGATTGTAGCAATCGCCGAGGTGCTGCTGCTGTCTAACAACGCCCGGCTGGATACCGCCGCCTGGCGGGCCACGCGGTGGTTTATGGGCGATCAGCAGCCTTACAGTTGGGCGGACGTTAAACTCAACGCCAAAACACATCCCGACGCGCCATGGTGGCGCACGACGCCGCCGCCGCTGCACTCAAGCGTGTACCATCACAGCGAAAACTTCTGGCGCATTTTGCGCGACATAGGCGAACCGGAAGAGGTGCTGTTCATTTGCCTGCTGCTGATTGTGTACGACCCGGCCGGCTTCAAAAGCGCGGGCATGCTGCTAGGCTCGGTGCTGGGGGCGGGGGCGGTATCGGAATTGTTTAAATGTGTGTTTGGTCGGCTGCGGCCCATCGGACCGATGGCCAACGGCCACCTGAACGCGGGGCATAACATCTGGGTGTTGTTTCGCGGCTTTCATACGCAACACGATTTGAGCTTTCCGAGCGGGCACGCCTGTGCGGCCTTTGCCATGGCAGCGGCCGTGACCTATCTGTCGCCCAAGGGACGGTGGCTGTGGCTGACGCTGGCGTGGCTGACGGCGTTTTCGCGGGTGGTGATGCAGGCGCACTTTTACAGCGATATCATTATGGGGGCAACCATCGGCTGGTTTGCGGGCTTTGCCGTTACGATGTGGCTGGGCAAGCGGCTGGGCGTCGAGCAGCGGCACTGGCCGACAGCGACGGCGGCATAAAATACGTAACCGTCCACAGACGGCGACCGGGCAGGCTGGAAGCCTGCGTTACACGCGGCGCGACTGCTGCGGGGCACGCCGGGGCACATTTATCATCCTGATGGTATAAAAAAGATGCGGCATCCGCCGCAACCGGACTTTACATTTAGACGTCTAAAAGTAAAGTGTGGTTTCATTGGCATCACGGGGGTGGTGCGTACAGGTGTGTCAGGCTCGACGGGCCGCAAGACGTCGGCGCAACTGGGTTGGCGACAAAAATACGACGCGCAAGCCACCTTCTACACGCTCGAAGTCGCCTTGCGCCAAGGGGCAGACCACATAATTGTCGCCCGCCGGGTGCAGCGACCGAAAAGCTGAAAGCGCTCGCGGCTCAAAGGCGTCACAGTTCCATTTGCATTCGATGGTATCCACTACGTCACGCCCGCGTGGAAGGATAAAATCAATCTCCCGCCCCTGCTTGTCGCGCCAAAACTGCACAGTGGCCAGGCCGGCAGCCATCAATGTATCGAGTACGAGGTGCTCCCAAAGCGAGCCGCAGTCTTCCGGGCGCAGGCGATCCCAACCCCGCACATGGCAGATAAAGCCGGTGTCGAAGGCAAAAACTTTTGGCTGAGCGGTGATTTCGCGCCTGCCGCCGCGGGCAAACGGCCTGACCACATGCACCGCGTGTGTAACCTGATACACCTCCAGCCAATTGACAACCGTAGGACGGCTGACTTCGCTCTCTTTGGCAAGCCGGGTGATATCCAACAACCCTCCGCTTTGTCGCCACAACAGTTGCAAGAGCCGCAGGAATCCGGCGCGTTTTTCGATTCGAAAAAGCTCCTGCACATCGCGTGCAAAATAGGAATCAAGCCACTCGGCGTAAAACTCGGCGTCGCGCCGGTCAGCGAGCAGTGCCGGCGGCAGCCCGCCGCGCAGCAGTCGCAAAGGTATATCCCGGATGCCGAAAGGGCCAAGTTCTTCATATAGCACCGGCAGCAGATTAACCACGCGCTTTCGTCCCGTAAGGCTATCGCGGAACTTTCGAGTGGCGGCCAACGTAGATGAGCCTGTGGCCAGGATTTTAAGCCTTGGAAACTCATCGGCTCCTATCTTCAGGAGGCGGCTGGGGTCTTGAATTTGATGTACCTCATCGAGCACCAAATACCGTTTTTGCAGGGTGGAATAAAACGTTTCGGGATCATGGAGCCGCCGGGCGGCGGCCGGCAGGTCGCAATTCAGGAACTCTGCATCAGGCAGGCTTCGTGCCAGGACGGTTTTCCCCGCGCGCCGGGGTCCGGTAAGCCAAACGATGGACGCGGACTTCCAGCCGTCATGAATTCGGGACAGCCAAAATGGACGATCAATCATATAAAATCACATTTTACATTTAGACGTCTAAAAGTAAAGTGTGGTTTCATGCATGTTTCATTCCATGTTCGGGCAGGTTGGGGAGCAAGCGCGGCCTGCGGGCCGCGAGATGGGAGACGGAGTTAACCGCCAAGTTACAAAGGCGTGGCACAAGATTTTGGTCATAAGTGTAAGGTATCGTGTGACGCATTTCTTGCCAAAATACCAAGATGTTGCAGGTGCCCCACGCCCGATATTGCGGCGGTTTTGCTCGGCTGCAGCGTTGCGACCACTGAGAGGTTGCCCGCGTTATAACTAAATTATTCGGCAGCCCGGCTAACCGCTGCGGCATCGGCAGTTACCGCAACCGCCGGCGCGACGGGCGGGCGGTATTTTGCCCGCCCGGAAAACACAACCAGTGTGACAAGCACGCAAAGTGCGGCCGAGACATAATAAGGCATTGCTGGAAATGCATATTCAAACAACACACCAGCCACAACAGGCCCCAACGCCCGCGCGAGGCTGGCCATACCCTGCGTAGCGCCGAGCACTTCGCCCTGCTCGCCGGCGCTGCAATGTCGGCTGATCAGGCTTTGCATGCTGGGGTTAAAAAGGCCGCTGCCGATGGCCAGCAGAATGCCGCCGGCTAAAAATCCGGTCCAGCGCCACGCCCAGTGCACCGGAATGCCAATAAGCACAAGGCCTGCGGCAATAATCATCGGGCCAACAATGGCCAATGCGGTTTCGCCGTATTTTTTGGTCAGCCGCCCGATCATACCGCCCTGAATCAGCACAATGACGATGCCGATGCAGCCAAAGAGATAGCCTGAGGCGGTGCTGGCGCGGTCATCCTGACGGCGTCGCTCTTTGGCGGCTCCGGGCAGGCTCAATGAAACAGTATGCGAATTAAATGATGCCTTAACCACCGCGGTGGGCGGCAGCGGGTAGAGCCGGTGCTGAATCAACAGGCTGAAGGTCTGCTCCATGCCGGCAAAGGCGAACCCGTTAAGGAAAAAAAGCAGAATCATCGGGCCGATGATGGGCCGCACGAGTGCGTGCTCGATGGTTCGCACGGTAAAGCGGCGGGCAGCGGCGGGGTTGTCGCCGTCAAATTTGCGCGATTCGGGCAATGTAAAGATGGTCATAAGCAGCGCGGTGAGCGAAAACGCCGCGGCAACAATAGGCACATAGCCCAGGCCCAAGAAGTGGGCTACGGTTCCGCCGATCACCGGGCCAAATACAAAGCCCAAACCAAAGGCCGCACCGATGGCACCCATGCCCTTGGCGCGGTTTTCTGGCGTGGTAATGTCGGCAATGTAGGCGTTGGCCGTAGAAATATTGCCGCCGCTGATGCCATCAATAATGCGTGACGCAAAAATAAGCGTCACGCCCAGAGCCATGGTATTGGCGAAATCGGCGGCAAAAAGCAGCAGGAACCCAAAAACAGTTCCACACTGGCTGATGATAAGCACCGGGCGGCGGCCGATGTGATCGGACCATTTACCCAG
>JAJZKJ010000300.1 GCA_021804195.1 Acidobacteriota bacterium | reverse complement strand
TGGAAGACCCACAGGCCGCCAAGCTGGCCCAGAACGCTAAATACGATTGGCGGGTTTTCTGGCGACATGGCATCCACCCCGCCGGCCTGGCCCGCGACACGTTGCTGGAAAGCTACGTCTTAAACAGCGGTCACAATGGTCACGATCTAGACACCCTCGCCGAGCGCTACTTGCAACATCAGAATATCCGTTACGAAGAGGTGGTCGGTAAAGGCAAGTCAGCGCGTAATTTCGCCGATGTGCCGGTAGCGGAGGCGCTGCCCTACGCGGCAGAGGATGCCGATGTCTGTCTGCGTGTGGACGCGCTGCTCTGGCCGCGGTTCGCCAGCGAGCCGGGCTTGCGGCGCGTGTTGATGGAAATAGAGATGCCGCTGGTGCTGGTGCTGGCGCGTATGGAAGAAGCGGGCGTCAAAATCGATCGTGCCCAGCTCGAAGTGCTGAGCACGGAACTGAGTAAAGATATGGCGGACTGTGAACAGAAGGCCTTTGTTCTGGCGGGGCAGTCCTTCAACCTCAACTCCCCAAAGCAGATTCAGGAAATTCTCTTCGACAAGATGCGGTTGCCGGTACTCAAGAAAACCCCCGGCGGTCAGCCGTCGACCAACGAAGATGTGCTCGCCCAGCTCGCGGTTCATGCCGATCTGCCGCGCCTGATTCTGGATTATCGTGGCATGGCCAAGCTCAAGAACACCTATGCGGATGCACTGCCGCAGATGATCAATCCCGACACCGGCCGGGTCCATACCCATTTTCAGCAGGCGGTCGCGGCCACCGGACGCCTTTCCTCCAACGATCCGAACCTGCAAAATATCCCGGTGCGTACCGAACAGGGTCGGCGTATCCGCCAGGCTTTTGTCGCCGAGGAGGGGCACTGGCTGCTGAGCGCCGATTACTCACAGATCGAACTGCGTATCCTGGCCCATCTCTCCGGGGATGCTCGCCTGTTGCAAGCCTTTGCGGAGGGCGAGGACATTCATGCGGTTACCGCTGCCGAGGTCTTTGATCTGGCCCCGGAAGATGTGGACAGTGCCGCACGTCGTGCCGCCAAGGCTATCAACTTCGGTCTGATTTACGGGCAGACGCCCTACGGCCTCGCGCAACAGTTGGGCATTGATCAGGCGGCCGCGCGGCAATACATGGACCGTTACTTCGAGCGCTATCTGGGTGTTCTCGAATATATGGAGCAGACCCGCGCCCTGGCGAAAAAGCAGGGCTATGTGGAGACGCTCTTTGGCCGGCGCCTGTATGTACCGGAAATTCGCTCCAGCAACCCGGCCCGGCGTAATTATGCGGAGCGTGCCGCCATTAACGCACCTATGCAGGGCACTGCGGCGGATCTCATCAAGATGGCGATGATTGCCGTGGATGCCTGGTTGCAGGAACGGCCAGAGCGTGGTCGGATGATTCTCCAGGTACATGACGAACTGATTCTGGAGGTGCCGGAGGCCGGCCTGGAGGCTGCGAAGTCGGCACTAAAGGCGCGTATGGAGGGTGTAGCGGAACTGGCGGTGCCGCTCCTCGTGGGGTTGGGTGTCGGCAAGCACTGGGATGAAGCGCACGGCTGAACTCAGTCTTTCCCGGCGGTCTCCGTGCCGCTGCTGAAGCGGAACATCTTCATCACCGCGTCGCTGTCCAGTTGTTCGCCGTTGAGGGCCATGGCCAACAGTTCCCCGCCCAGCACCTGGGGGGCGATGATCATGTCCGGCTGCACCCGGCGTACGCGTCCCAGATTTTTGCTATCGTTGACGGCAGCTACGGTTTTGGCGGAGCCCTCCATTTCTTTGACCGCCAGCACCACAAAGGCGTTTTCCGAGTCGTCGGCCCGTAGGGCAAGTACCGCCGCCGCCTGGTCGGCCCCGGCACTGCGCAGCACGTCCGTGTCGCTGGAGTCGCCGATAACGAGATCTTCGGGCTGATAGATGGAGTCATCAGGCTGATGCCCCATAATCATTACCACGGGTAGATTGCGACTCTTGAGTTCGCGATAGCTGTTGCGCGCCAGCGGGGTGTCGCCCGCAATAATATAATGGCCTTTGCGGATCATGTGGCGCTTTTCTCCTTGCAGGGCGGATTGCAGGCGGTTGTTCACTGCCGGAACGATAATGGCCGAAAGCGACGTGGCAAACACCGTTATCCCCAGCACGATTAAAGATACCACAAAAAGCCGCGCTTCGTTGCTGACCGGCAGGATATCGCCGTAGCCCACGGTAGCCATGGTGACCACTGAAAAATACAGTGCCGTAGACAGGCTATGAATTTGCGGTCTGAACCCGTTCCCCAGAATATATGCGCCAAAGACGCCGTAGCTCATGACCATGATGGCGCCGACCAACGCAAACAGCGTGCCGGTGGCCAGACTGCTGCGGTTAAAACGGCCGCGAAATATCCAAAGGAAAAAGACCAGCGCGGCATTATAACACAGCAGCACGGTAATCTGCTGAGGATGGCGGTAAATTCCAAAGGCGAGGATGGCCGTCGCCATGGTCAGGACGATAGCCCAGGCAAAACGGGAGCGGAAGACCAGGCCCAGGGACATGATCAGCAACACCACGCCCGCAGCACCCTGGGGAACGCCGCGAAAGGCATCCAGCACAAAACTGTGCGAGACATCCGCCAGACTGTCGGTATAGCTCAGGCCCAGCAGATGCTCCAGCGCCGGGAGGATATTGAAGAGCCCGAGAAAACCTACCGCCGCCGCGATGGGAAAATGCGGATACCAGTCCTCCAGGTGGAGGACGTTCGTCCAGTGCTGCCTGCGCGCGCGCCAGCGGGCACGCCGGTCTGGCCGCAAAACGTGCCAGGGATGCTGCTCACTGAACTTTTTTGGCACGCGTCACTCCAACGCTATAGATGACCCTTTGGTTGTCTGGGTCCGGTCTACCCTCCCTGACCGGATCATGAGTTCTCCCCTCCCTTTGAGAACTCGCTATTCGCCCCGGCTTCGGCTGGGGTTTCTTTTTCTGAATCCGCTGAGAACCATCTTGCGATACGTTCATGCAACTCATCTATACCCAACCCCGACTGGGCAGAAAATAGCTGCATGGCGACCCCCTGCAATTCCGGAATCCGCCGCAAGCGGGCCATCTCCTGAATCGCCGCACCACGGCTGAGTTTGTCTGCCTTGTTGAGCAAGACATGCACCGGTCTGCTGCAGCCCTCCGCGAAGGCAATGAGGTCGGCATCGTGGGCAGTATAGGGGTGGCGGATATCCATGACCAGGATCAATCCGCGCAAGCTGCCGCGCCGCCGTAGATATTGTTCCAGCAGTGGCCCCCAGGAGCGCCGCAGTGCCTCGGGGACCTTGGCGTACCCGTAGCCGGGCAGGTCCACGAGGCGTTGCCCGGGATCGAGATCGAAAATATTGATGGCCTGGGTACGGCCTGGGGTGCGACTGACCCGCGCCAGTGCCCGGCGCTCGGTCAGCATATTGAGGGTGGATGACTTGCCGACGTTGGAGCGGCCGGCAATGGCCACTTCGGCGCCGTCATCGGCGGGCAACTGGCCAGCCTGGGTCACACTCAGACGATAGGCCGCCCGCCGTAGCGGCGCGAAACGAAAGGAATTGGGGTTAGTATGGTCCATGCCCAAAGCATAGTCGCCATGCGCCTTGTCTGGCAATCGGAAGCCTAAATTCATGCCTGTCACGGCTTGGGTCCGGCCCGCTGCGGCCGTAAGCAGGCCGATACGATGATGGCCGCCGGTATCGCCTGACCACGTCCGGCGACGGACAGCGCCACCGGCTACGCGCTTTGGTCGTGGTCCTCCGCCCGGCTAAAAAACCGCTGGAAAAAGTATAGATAAAGACCTTGCAGTGCCCCCGCAATCAAAAAAGGCGTTACCAGCATCTCTGCTTGAAAGAACAGGGCGGTAATGGTCGGGCCGATAGAGCGCGGTGCCTGCACTGACAGGCTGTTCACCGTCGCGGCCAGGCCGCGTTGGCTCTTGTCCACCAGACCCAGAAAGAGGGCCTGCCGTGAGCCTATGCTCCCCTGATTCAAGGCCGCGCG
>JAJZKJ010000299.1 GCA_021804195.1 Acidobacteriota bacterium | reverse complement strand
CGCTGGCGGGGGGCGGCAGCTCCGGCTCGGCCATTACCGGCAGCGATTGCTGCAGCCGGCTGCTCGCCTGCGGTTGTTCCGTTGTTGAAGAGTTGCTTAACTGCGTCATAAATATCCACTTCCGATTGTTGGATTCAACAGCCTGTGCGGCAATACATGCCCTGGCGAGCCATCATTACCGGGCCGCCGGTTGGGCCGAAGCCGCGGCGCTGGTACCCGCCTTACCCTGCTCGATAACCTTCATCTGCGTGAACAGCGGCTGGGTAATGGGATTGTTGGGCGTAAGCACCCAGTAGGTGCCCTGGCCCATGGAATCTTTAAATAGCTGCAGCGACTTCCAGAAGCGATAAAACTTGCGCGCCTGCGGGGTGGCCTGGGCGGCGTTTAAAATCGCATAGGCTTTGGCATCGCCTTGGCCGCGAATTTCCTGGGCTGTTTTATCCGCCTCGCTGCGAATATCCTCCGCCTGCGACTGGCCTTGAGCCGTAATCACATGCGATTGGCTTTCGCCTTCAGCCAGGTAGCGCTTGGCTATCTTCAAGCGTTCGGCGCTCATGCGGCCGTAAACCTGCTGAGCAGTCGCCGGCGGAAACGTCAATCGGGCAAAGCCCACCATATCCACATGCAGGCCGATGCCCGCGACGCCGACATTTACCTGTTGGAGAATCTGGTCTTCAATGGCGTTCATTTCCACCTTGGCGGGGTTGACATTTAAAATCTGATCGAGCGAGTATTTGCCGATGTTTTGCAGCACCGCCCCCTGAATAACCTGATCAAGGTATGCTCTTCCCGCCACCGAACCGCCATGCAGCGCCTTATAGTATTGCACGGGGTTGACGATGTGCCACACCGCAAAGGTGCGTACCGCAATGGGCGAACCACCAGCGGCTGTCACCTCACGATTGTCACCCTGATACATGTGCAGCCGCATATCCATGCGAACCACATGATCGGTCGGCCAGCAGAAGTACCAGTTGTAGCAGATGCGCGTCGGATGGGAAATGATTTTGCCGAAGCGGTCGAGCAGCACGCGCTGGTAAGGCCGCGCCACAAAGGTAAACAGCTCCAGCACAACCACCAGCACAATCACGAGCATGATGATAACGACAGGTAATCGGCGCATAATTTTCCTTCACTTTGTTGCTGGCTTATGAGCCATAAAACAATCCTGGGGCGGCAAGGGTGCTTCCAAGCTTCTACTGCTGCCCGCCAACTCCCGGCGGTATCCCCGTCGAACCTATGCCGCCCGTCACCGGCCCGCCGGCCGGCTGGGCATTAAAATCACCGGAATGTTCCAACTGCCAGATTTGCGGCGGCAAAACGTCCGGGCCTAAAATAACTTTGTTGACTTTGCCAAAAAGTCCGTTGGTATCCAATGCCCGGTAAAACTCGTATGCGGAAATAGCATGCGAATCAGCGGTAAACGCACCGGCACGCGCCAACAATGCGGCGCTTTTACCCTGCTGCACATTGGTTTCGCTGGCAGCATACGCTTTGCCAAGGGCAACAACCGCCTGGGCGTAGCCATCCGCGTCTTGCACCTGACCGTACGCCTGCGACTGGGCATCATCCACCATGGATTTTTCCTGCTCGCGAGCTCCGACGCTAAGCTCGTAGGCTGCCGCAGGACCGGGAATAGGCTGGTTGGTGCTGGGGTCATACAGTTGGCCGATGCCGGCGGGCGGGTGCACATCGCGTACCACCAACCCCTGAACGTCAATGCCGGTTTTGAGCGCGTCGAGTTGATGTTGCAGCAGGGCCTGGCATTCCTGATCAACCTTGGCGGTTTTATAAATCATGACGTCTTCCAGCGGGTGCGAGGCAAAAACCTGCGTCACCACCTGCAGCGCCAACTGCCGCACCAGAGCCTGGTACATGGGCAGCAATTCTTTGCGTGTGGAATTGCCCGACACGCCTCCCTTTGCCACAATGGTTGAGTTGGAAACATTTTTGAAAAACTGCGTGGCGTTTTTGACGCGCCACCATATCGTCACCGAGCCATCCATCAATTGAGGCGTCGCCGCGCCGGAAGCGTTAACATCGCCGGTAACAAACTCATGATCGGGTATGGATTCATGTTCCGCCCAGAACGAAAATGCCATTTGACCCAATTTTGATTTTTTCGGCTCCTCACTGCCTACCGTCACCAATTGCACCTTGGCTGTGGGCACCAGTTCCAGACGATCGATCGGCCAGGGCCACATGAAGTGCATGCCGGCTTTAAGCGGATGGGCAATCTGCCAGGGCGTTGTCTGGCCCAGGTGCTCTGGAATGGCGACTTCGCCTGTGGGCACAACGCGCAATGAAGCGACGATAATAACGAGCGCGACAAACGACCAGAAAATTCGCGGCAGCATGCGCGTCATCACACCGGGGGCTGACGTATCCTGGCTTGTTGCACCGATGGTTTCGGCCAGCAGCACGCGCATGCCGATGATCCAGCCGCTGGTAAGCAACGGCACCAGCGGCAGCTTCTGGAGGTCGGCGCCTTCCTGTTCCAGCTCTTCGATGGCGCCCTGGTTGCGAATGGCGTTAACGGCGAGTTCCATTGCCTGGAGCACCATGACCACGCCAATAAATATGGCGCCCGTCTGGCTGGCGTACGCCACCCCGGCCCAGGCGCAAATAACCGCGCCCGCCACCACCGCACTGCCCGGCAGGCCCAGCAGCACAATGCCGTTGGCCGCCTCGCCAAAACCTTCGGTATCCGCGGAAACGCGCGAGGTTGTAAGCAATAGAACGTAAATGACCAGCGACCCCACCGCCGCCACGACCGCGCCGGGGTCCAGCGGAATGGTGCTAATCACGATGGGCTTGCCCGGGGCGATGGCTGAAAAATCGCGCCATACGAGCCAGGCAATGATGCCCGCCAATGCCACAAACACCAGGCTGCACAGGCCAATAACCACCCGCTGAAAGCCTATGTCCAATGATTGAATTTCTTCGGGGTCTTTGGGGGCAACCACCGGCGCCACGCTGGGCGCTGTTGTGTCGTCGCTGTAGCTCATGTAAAAGCTGCCCAGCGGCGCAATAGGCGTGAACTTGCTGGCGCTGGTGGCTTCTTCAACCATGGCGGCCTGCTGCCGGGCCAACTTAAGACCCCACGCGGCCAGCGCCGCCAACACGGCCTGAGCCGCCGCCGCCAACATGCCGGCCCAAAATACGACCGAGCCATATTTGAGAGCGCCGATGAGCAGCACGCCGGTAACCAGCAGCAGCCCGAACAGTACCCACAACGCTATGATCTGGGCTTTTTTCAAGTCGCCAATCCTCTTTTTACTCTGTCCGCAGGGCCGCCCGGCACACTATGCACGCCGCCGGCGGATTGTACTGTGCATCATCCTGATGCGCCGAATGGGACCGGCCAAAAAGCCGCCCCAATATCGGCCCGGCACTTACACCGTGGAAAACGCCGGCTGTCCGAGCGGGCCGGCGGCCAAACCACCCGATGCCGGCGTATCGGTGGGCGATGGGTCTATCGGCCCGGCCGGTTTAACGCCCGCCGGCAAAGGTTTGCGGCTTACGCCGACATTGCCGGCGAGCCGTACCGAGTTTACCGCAATAACCACCACGGCCAACATATGCACCAGCGCGGCCACCACCGGGCCAAACCAACCAAAAGCGGCGGCGGCTTCCGCAGCGCCGGCAAAGATCAGGGCGAATATCAGATTTTGGTAAATGGCGGTACGTGTTTGGCGGGCAAGGTAAATCAGCAGCGGCACACGGGTGAGGTCGTCTTTAAGCAGGACCGCATCGGCCGCCTGAATGGCCGCATCAGTGCCGCGCAACCCCAGCGCGATGCCCACCGTGGCTGCGGCCAGAGATGGCGCGTCGTTAATGCCGTCGCCGATCATGGCCACGCCATGGTTGCCGCGCTGCAGTTGGCGAACCAATTCAACTTTTTGGCTGGGCAGCAGCTCGGCGTAAATATCGTCGCAGCCCACCGCCTGGCCCACCATTTGAGCTGCCTTGCGGCGATCGCCCGTCATCATGACTATTTTGTTGACACCCAGATTGCGC
>JAJZKJ010000298.1 GCA_021804195.1 Acidobacteriota bacterium | reverse complement strand
CGGTTCCGGCATGGCGCCGCTGCGGTCTCATATCTCCTATTTATTTGAAACGTTGAATACGCAGCGCCGGGTTAGTTTCTGGTATGGGGCCAGGGCGCAGCGGGAATTGTTCTATCAGGATTACTTTGAGGACTTGGCCGCCCGCCACCGCAATTTCCATTTCCAGGTGGCTTTATCCGAGCCGGAACCGGAAGACCAGTGGACCTCCCACACCGGCTTGATCCAGGAAGTGCTGCGGGAGCAGTATCTGCAAAAGCATCCGGATCTGGCTACGGTCGAATTTTATCTGTGTGGTCCGCGGGCCATGATCCAAGCCAGCCTGGAAATGCTCGCCACCTGCTCGGTTCCGCCGGACCAGATTTTCTACGACGAGTTCAGTTGAAAATAAAATTAGCCGCTGCCACGAGGCCAGTCGGCAGCGGCTGGGGAGAGCGGGCGGGTGCGCTGGATGAATCTTTTCGGTTAAGAGGCATGGGCGCGGGGGTGGGCCTGGTCGTACGCTTCGCGCAGGCGCGGCGTGGTCAGGTGCGTGTAAATCTGAGTGGTGTTCAAGCTCTGATGGCCCAGCAATTCCTGCACCGCCCGTAAATCCGCGCCGTGGTTGAGCATATGGGTAGCAAAGCTGTGCCGCAAAGTATGCGGGCTGATGTCAGCGTCCAAGTTCGCTTGGCGCAGATATTGGTCGAGTTTGCGGCGCACCGAGCGGGCGCTTAGACGGCGACCATGTTTGTTAAGAAACAACGCGGTTTCAGCCGGGTTTGCGGTCGCGATCGGGCCGCGGAGCGCCAAATATTTTCGCAATGCCGCCAGAGCGGTCTGACCAATCGGGGTTAAGCGCTCCTTGCGGCCCTTGCCGCGCACGCGAACCACCGCGCTGACAAAATCCACATCCGGCAGGTTCATGCCCACCAATTCCCCCACCCGCAGCCCGCTGGAGTAGATTACTTCCAGCATGGCCCTGTCCCGGGCGCCGAGTACATGCGTATCGCACGGAGTTCGCAGCAGTTCGTTAACCTGCTGCTCCGTCATAAATTTGGGAAGACGTTTATCCAACTTGGGGGTGCGAATCGTAAGCATCGGGTTGGCCGAACTAAGCCCGCGCCGATTCAAAAATTTGAAATAGCTGCGCAGCGTGGCGAGTTTGCGGGCCACGGTCGTTTTCGAATAGTGCCGCGTATGCATGAATCCCAGAAAGTCACGCACCGCTTCGGGGCTGGCGCGGAGCAAAAGCCGGTCCATCTCCCGCGGGTCTGGTGGGGGCGGTGGCGCGGCCGAACGGGGGTTCGCATGTGCCGTCAGCGCGGGGGTGCTACTTCCGTTGACAACGATCGCTTTCGCATATTGGTTCGGGTCTGCCGCTGCGGCCAGCGATTGTGCGGAGCCGCTTTCCTTCATGGCCAGAAAACATCCGAATTGGTGTAAGTCAGCACCGTAGCAATGGTGGGTATAGGCTGAGAACTGTCTCTCAAATCGCAGGTGATCTAAGAAGGCCTGGGCGCTGGGAGGAAGTATCATCATATTCCTCATGCCGCCTGCCACCTCCGCAGTTGGGTGGAGACTTACCTATTTATCGGCCGCTTTTTGAAAAAACGTGAATCGAGTTCAGACCGCCGGCCAACCCTGCACGCGCCGCCAGGCGGACAATTGGCCGGCGTGATACGTTTCGTGCCAGACGCAGTAGAAGAGCAGATGGTGGCCCAACGTGGGAAACCGCGCCCGCCGATTTGGATCCGGGTGCGGCTTGTTCAAATCTTCAGCCCGGAGCGCCTTGATCCGGGCCAGGATCTGTGTGTGCACATCCGCCATCCGCTCCAGATAAAACAGCTTGGATTTGTAGCGGGTGGCTTCCGCCGTGGGGGTGCTGCCGCCGCCATAGATTTCCTTCCAGTTCGGCTCCAGCTGCGGCGCGTGACCGCCCAGAAAATTCAGCACGCCGCAATCGACGCCGAGCAGATGTCCCAGTACCCAGGCCGCATGATTCGTCTGCGGCGCCGGCTGCCGCGTCATCTGGGCCTCGGAAAGATCGTTCACGAGTTTCAGCGTCTGATTACGCGTATGCTGAATCGTTGCCACCAGGGCATCATTCATGACCAACTCCTTACCAACACCTCTTCATTCCGGCGCTGATCGCGCACCGTTTCTCCTACGTTAAACATCCAGTATAGCCGTCGCTGCCCCTGCCGCCAAGGCTTCCGACAGCCGGCCTTCTTTTAGGGTGTGGCCGGATTTCGCAGGAAGGACATACCCACGGGCGGCATCAATGCCGCCGCGAAGGCGTTGGGGGCTTAGAGCTATCGCTGCGGGTCGGCGTTCGCCAAAAAATGCGGCCACACCCTCCTTTTACGGATACCACGGATCTGGCGCCTTGTCGACCGACAAATTCCGGATAGGGGAAGGCCTCGCAGATCCGGCACTGAAAGCGAACCGGCCGTTTTCGTACCCCGGAGGTCGCCTCCGGCGGCTGGAGGGGGCCACGGAGCGCCGCCGGCGATCCAATGATTCATTTCGCGTTTCTACTCAGAGTCAGAGCGAAACTTTCTACACTGGAAGCGGCGCTAACCCCTAAAATCGCGGCCTTTTTTTGATTACCACCGCCGGGTTCCCCGCCACCACTGACCATTGCGGCACATCTTTCATCGCGACCGCACACGCTCCCACTACCGCACCAGCCCCGACCGTCACTCCCGGACCGACAAAGGCCCGTGCACAGATCCACGTGTCCGGGCCGATGGTGATTGCCTTGGCCACCAACGGCATCGTCAACTGCGTGTAATCGTGGGTTCCGGCGCACAGATAGGCTTCCTGACTGACGGTCGCTCGTTCGCCTAAGTTAACCTTCGCCAAATTGTATACCACCGCACTATCGCCCAGGCAGGCAAAATCACCCATTTCCAACAGCCAGGGATAATACACCCGGCTGCTTCGGCGAATAGTGCAGTGGCGGCCGATTCTGGCCCCGAAGCGGCGCAGCAAAAAGGCACGCCAATCCGACCACGTGTGAAAGGAATACCGATAAGCCGTGGCCTGTACGATGCTCCAAAGCAGCCGGCGCGCCTGCCACGAGGCGACGACTGGTGAAGCTGCGCGGGGCCGGACATGCGAGGCGTCGTTTCCGTTCGGGGTGCCGCGCTTATTTTGGGGTGGCATGGGAACGGTCTCCCTGACCTCTGGGCGCCCACGCAGGACGATATGGCCCCCGCATAGGCACAAGTGATGATACCAGATTTTCGATGAACCTTCCGCCAGGGTTCCGCAAATCTCAGCCAGCGAGTCTGGCCATGAATTATGGTTCATCCTGGTAGGTTGAAGATCCACCCCGGTGGACACACTCCGACGTGCGGTCCAAGTGCCACATGACGGTGCGGGCAGTAGGGCGACCAACGGCACGTAGGATCGTGCCTGCCACAATTTATGGTCATCCCCACCAGCCTCGAACTACTACCTGTATCACAATCTCCGTGTTTTTTCGCGCGACGCGAAGATTGTGGCCTGCGGGGAATCCCCGGTTTCCGGCGGAGAATCCACCCCCGGCAAGGTCTCCAGGGGCGACTCTGCGACGCGGGGGCTATATATTGGCGGAGAATCCACCCCCGGCAGAGTTCGCCGAAGGTCGCTGTGGGCGACTAAACTATTCCGCCTCCGTGCGGACCGGGGGCTATATATTTTGTTTGCGGCTTCGTCGCACTGAGACTATGGCCATCCCCGCGGTTCCCTTGCGACATTGGCTCCCGTGACAGACGGGGTTGGCTGGCGTATAAGGTGGAGCATGGCGTGGCCTCGCAATCGGCGCCAGGCCAAGGTCCTGGTGGCGCCGACGGCGCCACGCCCGGGAATGATGGCCCTATGAAAGTAAGCCTTTTTATAACCTGTTTGACTGACCTGTTTGCTCCGCAGGTTGGCCTGGCGGTCGTTAAATCGCTGGAATATTTTGGATGCCAGGTCGATTTCCCCGCGGCCCAAACGTGCTGCGGCCAACCACAATTTAACAACGGCTATTTCCAGGAAGTAGTTCGAGGCTGGT
>JAJZKJ010000297.1 GCA_021804195.1 Acidobacteriota bacterium | reverse complement strand
GGGGGCAGTGTCAGCCGCACCAGATGCAGATTCGCGCAACCGGTAAGCTGGAGTTCGATGGTTTGGTCGAGGGCGGCCGGTGCGGGCGGATGATAAGCGATGTAATAATCCCGCTGTATCTCCAGCCGCAGTTGCAGCTCGTATTCCGGTGGTCCGCCGGCAGGGCTGGGGGCCGGCGTGATGGCGACGAGCGTTAAATTCAACACCGGCCGTGGAGCCAAAACGGCCAGGGGTTGGCTTGGGTCGGCTGTAGTTTTGTCCGGGCTTACCGCCGCGTGTACCAGCAATGCTTCCAACAGGCTCGAATGCGCCTGCGGATACTGCTGAATCGTCGCGGCGGCATGGCGGAGGGTATTTTCCAGTACGTGTCGGTAATTCTGGGTGCCGCTGCGGCGGTCCAGGGCCACCAGGCCATGCAGAGCCACCGCGGTGCCGGATGGCGTGGCGTTGTCCTGGGCGGTCTTCAGGCGGAGAAAGAGGTGGTCATGGCGGGTGCAGGTCATAAAAAATCCACCGGCGGCGGCATCATAAAATTGCTCCACCATGGCCGTGGCCAGGCGGCTGGCCCAAACGGGTAAAACCGCCGCGTCGGCCGCGGGCAGCAGCGTGCCGGCTTGAATTAAATCCATGACGCCCATCAGCAAATAGGCATGGTCTTCCAGAAAGCCAGGAACCGCGGCCGCCACTCCACCGCGACTGACCCGCAGCAACTCTCCAGCCGCGTTAACATGATGGCTGAAGATAAAACGCAGTGCCCGCATGGCCGCGGTCGTATACCTCGTTTCGCCCATCGCCGCGCCCGCAACGGCCAGGGCGGAAATCAGCAGGCCATTCCAACCGGTGATGATTTTGTCATCAAGGGCCGGGGGCACCCGATGGTCACGCACGGCGGTGAGTTTTGCGCACAGGGCGTCGATGCGCGATTGCAAAGAGGCGACGTCCCGGCCCATTTCCATAGCCAGGCGCTGGATCGGTTCGGCAATGTGCGGCACATTGGTGCCTTCCCAATTTCCCGCATCGGAAATGCCCAGGTGACGGGCCAGAAGCCGGTAATCCTCCGCATCCGGAAACACTTGGCGAATTTCATCGGCGGACCATACGTAAAACCGGCCTTCATGCCCCTGCGAATCGGCATCCAAGGTGCTGAAAAAGGCTCCATCGGGGGCGGTCATGCGGGAGAGCCAGAAATCCAGCGTGCGGCGGGCCACACGCTCATATTCCGGGCGACGCAGCACCACCGCAGCTCGAGCATAAATACCCGCAAGCTGGGCATTGTCATAGAGCATTTTTTCAAAGTGCGGCACCAGCCAGCGCTGGTCGGTGCTGTAACGCGCAAAGCCGCCGCCAATCTGGTCGTGGATTCCACCGGCGGCCATGCCATCGAGCGTACCGGTGAGCATGCTGTTGATCTGGGCGTGATTGCTGGCCGCTAAGTTCGGGTTCTGGTGCGATGGAGCATCGGCGGGCGCGTCCATTGCCGGATCATGAAATTCCAGCCAACGCAGCAGCAGGGAAAGAAACTGGCTGGGGGGAAATTTCGGCGCGGTGCCAAAGCCGCCCCATGTGTGATCGAACCGCGACCAGTGGTGGGCGATACAGCCCTGGAGCACCTGGGGTAAAACCAGCGCAGTGCCGCCGGCACCGGCACCGCGGCTATGTTCTTCCATCGCGCCAACGACGGTTCGGGCGTGGTCCAGAATTTCCTGCGGGCGATTCCGCCAAGCTTCGGCGATGGCCTTTTCAAGTTGGGGAAATCCCGGACGGCCATAACCTTCCGCCGGCGGAAAATAGGTTCCGGCATAAAATGGCTGGAGATCCGGGGTGAGCCACACGCTCATGGGCCAGCCGCCGCTGCCGGAAATTAACTGCGTGGCCAGCATGTAGATTTCGTCCAGATCGGGCCGCTCTTCCCGGTCCACCTTAATGTTGATGAAGTTCTGGTTCATGATTGCGGCGATGGCGGCATCGGCAAAAACCTCGCGTTCCATCACGTGGCACCAGTGGCAGGCGGAGTAGCCGATGGAAAGAAAAATCGGTTTGTTTTCGTGGTGGGCTTTTTCCAGAGCTTCGGGACCCCACGGGTACCAATCCACAGGATTGTGGGCATGGGCCAGCAGATAAGGGCTTTGTGAATCCCGCAAGCGGTTGGCGGGGCGGGGCGTCGTGTCGTTAGCATGAACCATGATGAAGGTCTCCACGGCCTTGATGATGGGAGAATACCAGAAAACTCCAGTTGGTGGGGATCTGCTGGAGGCCGTTGGTTCAAGCGCCGCGGCAACGGCCGGGTGGAACTGCGCGGCGGAAAAGACCAGCGACAGGTAGCCAATTCGCCCGAGATCGTCTGGCATGTCTGCGGCCGGTATCCGGCATGGTCGGAGGCTACTGTTGTCCCGCGGTTGCGGGGGCGGTAAAGTTGCCGACAGAAGGGTAGATCCTCCTACCATGGAGCCGCTATGTTGCTGGAAAAAATCGTTCACCAGGCCCGCCGGCGGCCCGATGAGATCGCCATCGTGGACGATCAGCGGAGCATTTCGTTTGGCCACCTGATACTGGCCTCCCAGATGATGGCGGGGTTTGTGGACCGCGCCATGCCCGGCACGGATCGGGTGGGCCTGCTTATTCCTCAATCGGCGGGTTTTGCCGTGGCTTTTCTGGGTGCCCGCTGGACCGGGCGCACGGTGGTGCCGCTGAATTATCTGCTCAAGGTCGATGAACTCTTGCTCATTGCCCGCGCGGCGGATTTAAAATACGTGGTCACCATTGGCTACTTCAAGGAACTGGCCCAGGGGCTGGAGCGGGCCGGGGTGCGGGTGCTTTTTATGGAACAGATGGCTTTCAAGGCGCTGTGGCCACGGGTGAAGGCCCGGGTGTGGCGGCGGCGTTTGCCGGAGCGCCGCCCGGACGACGTGGCCACAATCTTATACACCAGCGGTACCAGTGCCGTTCCAAAGGGAGTGATGCTGACCAATGCCAATCTGGATTCCAATGCCGCCGATGCCATTGAACACGCCCGTTTTAATGATCAGATGACCTTTTTGGGCGTGTTGCCGATGTTTCACACCCTGGGATTGATGGCCTGCTTTCTGGTACCGTTGAGCCTGGGCTGCAAGGTGGTTTATCAGGCCCGTTTCAACCCGGCGGCGGTGCTGGAAGCGATCAAAAAATATCATGTGGAAGTGCTCATCGCCGTGCCCACCATGTATGCCCTGCTGGCCAACTGCAAAAGTGCCAGCCGCGAAAGTCTCGCCAGCGTGCGGTATGCGATCAGCGGCGGCGAACCGCTGCCCCTGGCGCTGGTGCAAAAATTCCGCGATCAGTTCGGCATTCCCCTGCTGGAGGGTTTTGGTTTAACGGAAGCGTCACCCATTGTCAGCTTGTCCACGCCGTGGGCCTGCAAGCCCGGCTACGTAGGTCGTCCGATTCCCCATCAGCAACTGCGCATTGTGAGCGACGACGGTGTGGATCTGCCGGCCAATCAGGATGGCGAACTGTGGGTTAAAGGTCCCAATGTGATGCGCGGTTATTACCATGATCCCGAAGCTACCGCGGCCGTGCTTACACCGGATGGATGGTTTAAAACCGGCGACATCGCCCGTATTGACGAGGAAGGTTTTCTGGCCATTACCGGCCGGAAGAAGGAAATGATTATCATGGCCGGCGAAAAAATCGCCCCCGGCGAAATTGAAGATGTCATCCGCAAACACCCCGCCGTGCTGCTGGTGGCGGTGATTGCGGCGAAGGACCCGCAGCGTGGCGAGGTGCCGGTGGCCTTTGTGCAATTGGAGCCGGGCTTGACGCAGCCGCCAACCGCCCAGGATATCCGGGTGTTTGTGCGTTCCCGGCTGGCCCCATATAAAACCCCACGCGATGTTTATTTTGTTGACGACATGCCGCGCTCACCTACCGGCAAGATTTTAAAACGGGCCTTGGTGATTCCCACAGCCGCGCCGATCAACTAAAACCGCAACGGAGTAACCATGATGCCGGGCCAGCCGGTGGTCCGTATTTCAATGCCGACAAG